>RKSH01000122.1 GCA_007570945.1 Gammaproteobacteria bacterium
GGGCGGCGGTGGGGCGGCCGATGGCGGCGGCGACCCCGGCGTAGGTGGCGCAACGGGCCGGGGGAATCTGCAAGAGCGCGCGCCATACCTGCAGTTGGAAGTTGCTGCCGCCGACGTGCAGGGCGACCGGGCGGCGGTTCTCAGGCCACTCATGGTCAAACACCGTGGCCATGGCGGCGCGGGTGGCGGCCGGGTCGCGGCGGACGGTGGCGGCCGGCCAGCGGGCGGTGATGCGCGCGCCGGGGTCGCCGGCGGCGGTGGTGAACTGGAGCATGCAGATGCCGCGCTCGGTGGCGGCGGCCAGGGCGGCGCCGAACCGGGTCTGGTGCACGCCGTAGCGGATGGTGAGGCCGGCGCCGCCGCTCTTGAACTGCGCCGGGGTCATGGCATGGAGGTTGACCATGAGGTCGTGCAGCCGGCTGGTGCCGGAGAGACCGCAGTCCAGGGCGGCGTCCTCGGCGCCGGCGCCGCCATGCAGCAACTCGGCGGCGCGGCGGCCGGTGAGCGCCTGCAGAAAACGCTTGGGGCTGATGCCGGCCCAGCGCAGGAACAGGCGCTGCAGGTGAAACTCGCTGAGATGCAGCGCGGCCGACAGTTCCCGCAGGCCGGGCTGGCGGTACGCATGGCGGTCGAGGTATTGAATGGCGCGGGCGATGCGCGCGTAGTCGTTGTTGGAGTTCATGAAATGATGGTGGCAGTACGGAAGCGGCGGTTGCAATCCGAAAGTTGCCGAGTTAAAGGCGCAAACTCTCGCCGGCGGCGAAGCGCATGCGGAAGCGGTCGGCCTGGGCGCCGCAAAACAGGACAAAGTCACCGGGCGCGGCCGAGGTTTGCACGTCCGGCAGCAGAGTTCGCCGCGCGCCGCGCGCCAGCAGCAAAGCGATGCACCGCGGACGGTCGTCGCGCGCCGCCGGATGCAGGTCGGTGATGGCGCCGCCGCGCGCCACCGCCATAGGCCACACCGCCGGGGTCACGCCGCGACACAGTTTGCGCACCTTGGAGGCAAATTTTTCCAGCGTGTGTTCCGCGGCCTGCGGCAGCAGATGCAAAAAATCCCGGGTCAGCGGCGCGGTCAGCGATGCCATGACGTCGTCCGCCAGCGCCTCGCTGTAGTGGTTGACCAGGTTGAGTTTGGCGGCGGCAAAAAGCGCGGTGTTCGCCGGTTTGTTCTGGCGGCCGATGAGAAAAAGTTTCGGGTTCAGGTCGCGCGCGGTCATTAGAATGGAAAGATTGTTGGTGTCGTCGTCGGTGCCGGCGATAAGGCCGTCGGCGCGCTCCGCCTCGGCCTCGCGCAGCGTCACCGCCTCGGTGCCGCGGCCGAAAACGGCCTGCGGCGGCGGGCGGTTGGCCGGGTTCATGGCCACCACCGTGACCTCGCCGCCGAGTTCGCGCAGGGCGGCGTGCAGCGCCTGGCCGTAGCGCCCGAAACCGCATAAAACCCAGCGCCCACCGACCGGCGGCGGATGGGGCAGGCCGCACAGCGGGGCGCCGGGGGCGGCGGTGAACCACTTTTCCAGTTGGTAAAGGTGGGGGCGGCTGACCAGGGTGCGCAACTGGCGGGCGAAAATTGCAAATGGATCGAGAATGACATCGGTGCCGAAAGAGGCCATGTTTTTTTCGGTGTCAACATTGCGCGCCGCGCAAATCACCCTCACCCGCGGGCTCAGCAGTTTGCTGGTGACGGCGATTTTCAGGTTCACCTGGTCGTCGGAGTCCAGCGAAATTAATCCGCGGCAGTGGCGGTGGCCGAGGCCGGCGCTTTGCAGGACCGCGGCATCGGCGGGGTCGGCGCAGATGCCCGGCACGTGCAGCGGCAGATTGCTGGTTTCCAAATCGCCGATGCGGTGCGCCGCGCGCTCCACCACCACGCACTGGATTCGCTGGCGCGCCAGCGCCTCCACCAGTAATTCCTCGGTGCTGTCGTAGCCGCAAACCAGAAAAAAATCATTGCGCAACAGCCGCACATGGCGTTCAAAGCGGCGCAGCGTCAAATCGCGCAGCAGGCCCGGCTCGCGCATCAGCGCTATCAACGTGCCGATGGCGTACAGCCACGAGATGACCGAGGTGTAAATGGTGAACACCGTCCACAAACGCTGGCCGTCGGTGAACGGATGGGGAATCTCGCCGAAGCCGATGGTGGAACCCATGAAACTGACAAAATAAAACGCATGAAAAAAACTCATGCGCAGCGGCTCGCCGTCGGGCCCGCGGCCGGGGATGAGGGTGAAGCCCGCCACCGCCACCGCATACACGCACACCAGCGTAATCAGCGGCATGCGCATGCGCCGAATGACATGAAACAGGATGGAATTTTTGCGGCGCGGCATTGCGGTGCGCATGCAACGGGCGCCGGCCCTTAGCGGCGCGACATGATGGTTTCCGCGGTGAGCAGAATCACCGACACCAAATTGGCCAGCAGGCCGCCGCCGGACAAGGCGACAATCAGCGACATGGTTTCCGCGTCGAGGCCGGCGCCGCCGAATGTGGCGACGGCCCACACCAGCGCGGCGGCGATGAGTTGCAGGTCGGCGACCAAACTCGTCGCCAGCAGCACCGCGCCCAGTTGGCTGCGCTCGCCGAATTTAAGAATGGTGGCGATGATGCCGACGGTGATGGCGGCGAACAGAAGGTACACATTGTGCCGCCCGGTATCCTCCGGCGCGCCGATGAAGAACGCGAAGTTGAGGGTCATGGCGAGGAGAATGAAGAAAGCGAAGACGACTTTTCCAGGATTCATGGCCGGGTCCGGGTGGTGGCGGTGACGGCGACTGTAACACAGCGGCGG
>RKSH01000109.1 GCA_007570945.1 Gammaproteobacteria bacterium
GGCGGCGGGGGCGAGGAGGGCGGCGTCGGTGAACGTGCCGCCGGTGTCGATGCCGAGGGTGAGGGGCGGCATTTTACCCCCGCATGCGGCGGTTTCCTGCGTCGTACAAGGCGCGGAAACTGGCCCGGCACGGCACCCGGACGCCGCCGACTTCGATTTCCCATGCGCCGCTGTTGAGGTAATCGTCGTCCACGCCGCCGGCGTGGCGGACATAGCCGAGGCCCACCGCCCCGCCCAGGGTGTGGCCGTAGGTGCCGCTTGTCAGGTGGCCGACAATCTGGCCGCTGCGCACAATCGGCTCGTGGTGGTACAGCACCACTTGCGGGTCGCCGAGCAGAAACTGCGCCAGCCGTTTAACCCGGGGGCGGCCGCGGTCGGCGTCCTCCCGGGCCCGGCGGGCGGCCTCAATGCCGATGAAACCGCCGCGCTTGCGGAAATTGCACACAAAACCCAGCCCGGCCTCAAGCGGCGTGTCCTCGTCGCTGACATCGTGGCCGAAGTGGACGAATTTCTTCTCCACCCGGCACGAGTCCATGGCGTGCATGCCGGCCGGGCGCAGGCCATAAGCCTCACCCTCGCGCACCACCTCGTCAAAGGCGTGGCGCGCAAAATCGGCGCCCACAATCAACTCGTAGCCCAGTTCGCCGACGTACGAAATGCGCTGTGCGCGCAGCCGGCAGCAGCCGAGCTCTAACTCGCGGCTGGTGCCGAAAGGGAAATCCCCGTTGCCGAGGCTCTCGCCGCTGAGCGCCTCAAGCAACTTGCGGCTGTTCGGCCCCATCACGCCGAGGACGGCGTAGGCGGCGGTGATGTCGGCGTAACTGCAGCGCAGCTCCTCCGGCACATGGCGGCGCAGCCAGCTCATGTCACGCACGTTGGCGGTCGCGCCGCTGAGCACCCAGTAGGTCTGTTCGTCAATGCGGCTGACGGTGAGGTCGGCCTCAATGCCGCCCTGCTCGTTGAGCCAGTGGGTGTACACCACGCGCCCGGCCGCCACATCCACGTCGGCGGTGCAGATTTTCTGCAGCGCATCGCAGGCGTCGCGGCCATGGACGAGGTATTTGGCGAAACTGCTCTGGTCAAACAGCGCGATGTTTTCGCGCGCCGCGCGGTGCTCCGCCTCCCAGCAGGGGAACCATTTCTGCTTGCCGAAGCCGTGGTCGTATTGCGGCTCCATGGACGGCGGCGCAAACCAGTTGGGGCGCTCCCAGCCGGCGCTTTCGCCGAAGCAGGCGCGGTGGCCGAGGCAGTGGGTGAACTTCTCGTGCAGCGGCGAGTGGCGGATGTTGCGCGCGCTTTGGTATTGGCGGTGCGGGTAGTGGCGGTCGTACAGCAGCCCCAGGGTCTCGGCCACGCGCCGCCGCAGGTAGACGCGGTTGCCCTGAAACGGCTGCATGCGGCGGATGTCGTTGGCCCACAAATCCATGGGCGGCCGCCCGTCGTCCATCCACCGCGCCAGCGCCTTGCCGATGCCGCCGGCGGACTGGATGCCCACCGAGTTCAGGCCGCAGGCGACAAAAAAATTGCCCACCTCCGGCGCCTCGCCGAGGTGGAACTGGTCGTCGGGGGTGAAGCTTTCCGGCCCGCAGAAAAACTTGCGCCAGCCGGCCTCGCGCAGCAGCGGCACGCGCTCCATGGCGTCCTCCAGCACCGGCATCAACTGCTCCTCCAGGTGGCCGGGCAGTTCGTCAAAGGCAAAATCCTCCGGCACGCCGTCCATGCCCCACGGCCGCGCGTTGCGCTCAAAGGCGCCCACCAGCAGGCTGCCGGCGTCCTCGCGGTAGTAGGCGCATTTGTCGTGGTCGCGCAACACCGGCAGCTTGTCCGGCAGCTCGGGCAGTTTTTCGGTGTGGGCGTAGTAGTGCTCGCAGGCGTGCAGCGGCACGTTGACCCCGGCCATGGCGCCGATTTCGCGCCCCCACAGGCCGCCGCAATTGACCACAAAGTCGCAACTGACGTCGCCGGCGGTGGTGGCCACGCCGCGCACCCGCGGGTGGCGGCTGTCGCGGCCGGGCGCGGTGCGGATGGCCGTCACCCTCACCCCCTCCATGCACACCGCCCCGCGCCGGCGGGCGCCCTTGATGAAGGCGGCGGTCACATCCACCGGGCTGGCCATGCCGTCGCCGGCCACCCAGGTGCCGCCCAGCAGGCCGCGGGTGTTGACGATGGGGCAGAGTTTTTTGATTTGCTCGGCGCCGATGACCTCCACCCGCGCCGCGCCGAAGGCGTTGTTCATGGAGGCCAGGCGCTTTAACTCCTCAAGGCGGTCCTTGCTGTGCGCCAGGCTAATGCTGCCCACCCGGCGGAAGCCGGTGGACTGCCCGGTTTCCCGTTCCAATTCGGCGAGCAGCGAGGTGGAATACTGCGCCAACATGGCCAGCGACTCGTTGGCGCGCACCGTGCCGATGAGCCCGGCGGCGTGCCAGGTGGTGCCGCAGGAAAATTGTTTGCGCTCCAACAGCAGCACGTTCTTCCAGCCCAGCCGCGCCAGGTGGTAGGCCACGCTGCCGCCCACCACGCCGCCGCCAATCACCACCGCCGAGGCGGACGAGGGAATTTCGGGGGTTGTGGCGGCGTCGGACATGGTTTGGTCTTGCATCAGGCGGCGATTATAAACCGTGCCGCGCGGGAAAATAAATTTTGACCGCGGCGGCGGTGCGGGCAGTGCCGCCCCAGCCGCCGGGAACGGCATCGCCAAACCCCTGAGCCGGCCCGGCGGGCGTGGAAACCATGCTAAACTCCCCGCCCCGTTAAACCCGACCCGAGGCCCCCGCCATGAACA
>RKSH01000187.1 GCA_007570945.1 Gammaproteobacteria bacterium
CCATGAGGCAGCCCCCGCATCGTCCCCTCATCCCCGCCGCCCGGCGCCGCCTCGGCCTGTTGCTGCGCCGCTTGGCGCGCTCTGTTTAACACTCCCCTACTGCCCAACTTTTCCCGGCGCGCGGTTTGAGAAAAACCGCCGCCACCACTTGCAACAACGGGAGGCAACGCCATGAGCGACCCACTGATTATTTTTGACACCACGCTGCGCGACGGCGAGCAGAGTCCCGGCGCGTCCATGACGCTGGAGGAAAAAATCCGCATCGCCCGCATGCTGGAAAAAATGCGCGTGGATGTGATTGAGGCCGGCTTTCCCATCGCCAGCCCCGGCGATTTTGAGGCGGTGCGCGCGGTGGCCTCGGCGGTGAAGGACAGCGTGGTGTGCGGCCTGGCGCGCGCCAACCTCGCCGACATCGACCGCGCCGCCGAGGCCGTGGCACCGGCCAATGCCGCGCGCATCCACGTTTTCATCGCCACTTCACCCATCCACATGCGCGACAAGTTGCGCATGCCGCCGGATGAGGTGCTGGCCGCCGCCACCGCCGCGGTCAAGCGCGCGCGCCACCACACCGACAACGTGGAGTTCTCGCCGGAGGACGCTGGAAGATCGGAGCGCGACTTTTTGTGCCGCGTGCTGGAGGCCGCCATCAGGGCCGGCGCCGGCACCATCAACATCCCCGACACCGTCGGCTACACCATGCCGGCGCAGTTCGGCAATTTGATTCAAGAGTTGCGCGAGCGGGTGCCAGGCGCCGACAAAGTCGTGTGGTCGGCGCACTGCCACGACGACCTGGGCGTGGCCGTGGCCAACTCGCTGGCCGCGGTCACCGCCGGCGCGCGGCAGGTGGAGTGCACCATCAACGGCCTGGGTGAGCGCGCCGGCAACGCGTCGCTGGAGGAAATCGTCATGGCGGTGCGCACGCGCCGCGACTTTTTTCACTGCGACACGCGCATTGAAACCAGGCACATCGTCGCCGCCAGCCGCCTGGTGTCCACCATCACCGGCTTTGCGGTGCAGCCCAACAAGGCCATCGTCGGCGCCAACGCTTTCGCCCACGAGGCCGGCATCCACCAGGACGGCGTGATTAAAAGCCGCGAGACCTACGAAATCATGCGCGCCCAGGATGTGGGCTGGGACGCCAACCGCATGGTGCTCGGCAAGCACTCCGGCCGCAACGCCTTCGCCACGCGGTTGCGTGAACTGGGCGTTGAGTTTGAGGATGACGGTGAACTCAATGAGGCATTCGCGCGGTTCAAAGAGTTGGCCGACAAGAAGCACGAAATCTTCGACGAGGATTTGCAGGCGCTGGTCAGCGAGGCTGACCACCGGGAGGACGAGAGGTTGCAACTGCTGTCCATGCAAGTGCAATCCTCAACCGAAGGCGCGCCGCTGGCAAAGGTGACGGTCACCGTCAACGGCGAGCGGCGCAGCCGCGAGGCTAGCGGCAACGGCCAGGTGGACGCCGTGTTCCGCGCCATCGCCGACATCGCCGGTTGCGAATCCAGTCTGCAACTCTACTCGGTCAACGCGATTACCGGCGGCACCGACGCCCAGGGTGAAGTCACCGTGCGTCTGGAGCGGGGCGGCCGCATTGTCAACGGCCACGGCGCCGACACCGACATCGTCATCGCCTCGGCGCGCGCCTACCTGAACGCGGTGAACAAGTTGCTCAGTGCCCCGCGCCGCCATCCGCAAACCGGCGGCGCCATCTGACAAGCCATGACCACCGCCGCGCGCAAGAGCCGTTACCTGGCCGCCATGGGCATCCACCATTACGTCGCCCGCGGTACCGTTTCCGACGTCGGTACCGTCCAGGCCGACCCCGGCACCGCCGATGCCACGGTCCAAACCACCGCCCCCGTCGACGAGCTCAGCGCGCTGGAGGTCACCGTCAGCGGTTGCCGCCGTTGCCCGCTGTGCGAGACGCGCCGGCAGACGGTGTTTGGCGTCGGCAACCCGGCCGCCGACTGCATGTTGGTGGGCGAGGCGCCCGGCGCCGAGGAGGACCGCCAGGGCAAACCGTTTGTGGGCCGCGCCGGGCAGTTGCTGGACGCCATGCTGTTTGCGGTGGGCATGAACCGCGACGAGGTGTACATCGCCAATGTGCTCAAATGCCGCCCGCCGCAAAACCGCGACCCGCAGGGCGAGGAAGTGACGCGTTGCGAACCCTACCTGCACCGGCAGGTGGACCTGGTGGCGCCCAAACTCATCGTTGCCATGGGCAGATTCGCCGCCCAGTCGCTATTGCGCACCACCGAGGCCATCAGCCGCCTGCGCGGCCGCGAGTTCACCTACCGCGACACCGGCCTCCCGCTCATCGTCACCTACCATCCCGCTTACCTCCTGCGCAACCCGGCGGACAAAAGCAAGGCCTGGGATGACTTGCTGCTAATCAAAAGAAAGTTGGCGGAGGCGGGGGCGCCGGCTCCGCCCACAGCCTCGGCGTCACAACCGCCCGCCCTCAGCCGCCGGATTTGTCGCCGCCCGGCGGGATAAAGTAGACGCCGTCCACGTATTTGATGCCCGCGGCCGGTTCTTTTTTTGCCGCCGGCGGTGAGGGTGGGGGCGCGCTTGGCGGCGGGGCGGCGGCGGGGTTTTGGGCGGCGTATCTGGCTTGCTGGGCGCCGCTGTCCTCGCGGCCGTTTTTGGCCGCCGCTGGCGGCGGTGAGGTGCTGTTGCCGCTGTTTCCACTGTTGCCGTCACGGCGGGCGCCACGGGCGGCGGTCGTGGCTGAGGGGTTGCGGCGTTGCGGGCGGCGGCCGCGTGAGGCGTTGGCGCCACCGGTTGCACCGCCGCCGGCGTGGGGTTTGCGCTCGCCCTGGGCATGTGGCGTGCGGCCGGTTGCGCGGCGGTTGCCGCCGCCGGCGCCGCCACCGTCACGGCGTGGCTGCTCGGTGCGGCGTCCACGGCCGCGAGCGGCATTTGCACCGCCGCGCCCGGCGCCCGGGCGTTTACTGCGGCGGCGGGCGGCGGCCGGTTTCGCCTTCTCGGCGCGGCCGAACAATTTGCGCAACGCGCGCACCAACAGGCCCGGCTTGCGCGGCCGTTTGACCTTGGCCATGGCCGCCTCCACCTCTTGCAGTCCCACCGCCGCCTGCGCACCGGCGGCCGGCGCCGGGCTGGCGGCGCGGCGCGGCTCAAACCGGCGGCCGGCATCGGCGGCGGTTTCGGACTCGGCCTTGAGTTGGTAACTCGGCACGTCGGTCACGGCCTCGCCGCCGTTGGCCAGCCGCTGCATTTGGAAGTCCGGCGTTTCCAAATCCGAATTCGGCACAATCACGATGCGCGTGCCGAGGCGGCTCTCAATGGCGCCGAGCTCGCCGCGTTTTTCGTTCAGCAGCAGCGTCGCCGTTTCCACCGGCAGGTGGACATGCACCGCGCGGGTGTTTTCCTTCATCGCCTCCTCCTCCAGCAAGCGCAGGATGTTGAGGCCGGAGGATGTCACCGTGCGAATCAAGCCATTGCCGTGGCATCTGGGGCAGGGCGCGTAGTTGGTTTCGCTGAGTGCCGAGCGCAGCCGCTGGCGCGACATTTCCAACAGGCCGAATTTGGAAATGCGCTCGGTCTGCACCCGCGCCCGGTCGGCGCGCAACGCCTCGCCCAGGCGGTTTTCCACCTGCCGCTGGTTGCGCTGGCTCATCATGTCGATGAAGTCAATGACGATGAGGCCGCCGATGTCGCGAATGCGCAGTTGGCGGGCGATTTCTTCTGCGGCTTCAATGTTGGTCTGCAGCGCGGTCTCTTCAATGCCGCCGGCCTTGGTGGCGCGCGCCGAGTTGACGTCGATGGTGACCACCGCCTCGGTGTGGTCGATGACCAGCGCGCCGCCGGAGGGCAGGCGGATGTTGCGCGAAAAGGCGGCCTCAATTTGGTGCTCAATTTGAAAGCGCGAGAACAGCGGCACCTGGGCGTCGTGCAGTTTAAGTTTGCGCAAACTGCCGGGCATCACCTGTTTCATGAAGCGCTCGGCGCGCTCAAACATGCGCGGCTCGTCCACCAGCACCTCGGCGATGTCGTCGCGCAAGTGGTCGCGGATGGCGCGCACCAACAGGTTGCTTTCCTGGTACACCAAGAACGGCGCCGGGCGGGCGGCGGCGGCTTCGCTGATGGTTTTCCACAGTTGCAGCAGGTAGTCGGTGTCGCCCTGCAACTCCTCGGCGCTTTTGCCGATGCCCTGGGTGCGCACAATCAATGCATGCTCGCGCGGCGCCTCCAGCGAGGACAGCGCGTCGCGCAAACCGGCGCGCTCCTCGCCCTCAATGCGCCGTGAGATGCCGCCGCCGTGGGGGTTGTCCGGCTTCAGCACCAAATAGCGGCCGGCCAGGCTGATGAAAGTGGTGAGGGCGGCGCCCTTGGTGCCGCGCTCGTCCTTTTCCACTTGCACCAGCATCTCGTCGCCTTCGCCAATCACGTCCTGCACCCGCACCTCGGCGAGGGGTTTGTCGGGCTGCTCGCGGAAAAATTTGCGCGAGATTTCCTTTAGCGGCAGAAAACCCTGCCTCGCCGAGCCGTATTCCACGAACACCGCCTCCAGACTCGGCTCAACGCGGGTGACCGCGGCTTTGTAAATGTTGCCTTTCTTGGGCCGCTGGGCGGTGGCCTCAATGTCCAGGTCCAGAAGTTTTTGCCCGTCCACCAGGGCCATGCGCAACTCTTCCGACTGAGTCGCATTAAACAGGATGCGTTTCATGTTGTCTCCGGTCCCCGCCGGCCGCGCATCGTGCGACGGTCGCCCGCCGCCGGCCGTGAATACCCGGCCCGCTGGCGGAAGTGTCCGGCGCGGCCGGCGCAAGTTGCGCCCGGCACCGCGCGGTCTTGCGGGTTTTGCGGGTGCAATTTCGACGTCACGTCTAACGTCAACGTCCAACGTCTGCACTATGCGGCGCAAAGCGCGCGGGCAAAACTCCGCGGTTCCTTTGAAACCATATCGTCGCCGTCGGCGACCTTTGGGGATGTTGTTTTTTTTTGCGCCCTACGATGCCGATGCGGCGGGTGAGGTGCGCTTAACCCTTGGCGGGCCGGCCGTTTTATGCAACGGGCGGCGCGCTTCTGATTCGTCGCCGGCGCGCTGGATAAAAACAAAACGCCGGCCAGCCGAAAATCACTGCGCGCGAGTATACCACATCCGCCTTCGCCTACAATCGCCGCATGTCCACCCGCCAAACCGCCGCCACGCTGCCCACCGCCGGCCACCACGGCCAGCGGCTGGACAATTTTCTGATTGGCCGCCTGCGCGATGTGCCCAAAAGCCGCGTCTACCGCCTCATCCGCACCGGCCAGGTGCGGGTCAACGGCGCCCGTTGCAAGCCCGAATACCGTCTTGCGCCCGGCGACCTGGTGCGCGTTCCGCCGCTGTGGCGCAAATCGCCGCCGGATGCCGCCCCAAAGCCGCCAACCCTGGATTTGCCGGTGCTGTTCGACGACGCCGACCTGCTGGCCCTGGACAAGCCGGCCGGGCTTGCGGTGCATGGCGGAAGCGGGGTGCGGTACGGCGTCATTGAGCGGTTGCGCGGCGGGGGCGGGGGCGGAAATGGTGGCGCCAGGGGTGAAAGTGGTGACACCGGGGGCCGAGGCGGTGGTTTGGACTCTGGAAATGACGGTGCCGGTGCGAATTTCCTTGAGCTCGCCCACCGGCTGGACCGGGAGACTTCCGGCTGCCTGCTGCTGGCGCGCAACCGGCCGGCGCTGTTGGCGTTGCACCGCCAGTTTCGCGGCGAGGGCGGCGCTGCACCGGGCAAAATTTACACCGCGCTTTTGTGCGGAAAACTCGCCCGGCCGCAAACCATCACCGCCGCCGTCGCCGGCCGCGCCGCCCACAGCCGCCTGCGCCCGTTGCGCGACTGTGGCGGCTTCACCCTCGCCGAAATCCGCCTGTGCACCGGCCGCACCCACCAGGCGCGCGCCCACGCCGCCGCCGCCGGCCACCCCATCGCCGGCGACCGCCGCTACGGCGAACCCGAGTGCAACCGCCGCCTGCGCCGCGCCGGCCTGCGCCGCCTGTTCCTCCACGCCCGCCGCCTGCGCTTCACCCACCCCCGCACCGGCCGCGCCATCACCCTCGCCTCGCCGTTGCCGGCTGAATTGGGGGAGGTGTTGGGGCGGCTGTGAGGGGGTCTTTTTCGCCGCGCTCTATGGCGGCGGTAAAAATAAATTTGCCAGGGAGATGGCCGCGCAAACAAATCAGGCGCGCTTGCCATGCGTTTTTTTGATGCCGCCGCCCCGTCTGGAAAACCGGCGCCGGGGCGGCGGGGGTGGGGGTTAGAAAGTGTAGAGGAAGCCAACCCTGAGTTGTTTGATGTCGGCATCGCTACCGGACGTTCCGTATAGACTGCCGCCAATCCTGACTGTTTGGCCTTTGTATACGTCTTTTAATTTAAAGATTTGGTATTCCAACACCAGTTTGATTTTGTCATTCGGCAAAGTCACTTGACCGCCGACACCGTAGAGCAGGCCAATGCCGTTGTCCTCAATCACATGGGAGCCGCTGCTGCTGGTGAAAGTCGACTCGGCGTTCCAGTAGTGAAGCCCGGCTTTCCCGAAGAGAGCGACTCTTTCGTTGACATTAATTTTGCCAACGCCGACACCGAATAACGACCCGACATCGTCCGTTTGTGTGAACTCGGGAGTCCTATCGCCGCTCGTCGTTAATGCCCGCCCGGTGCGGGTGGTTTCTCCCAGGTAGGCAAAGCCGTATTCCGCGGCGAAATTTTCATGGAAGTTGTAACCGCCATAAACGGCCAACCCGATGTCTTCACCGTCGCAGATGGCAACGCCGTCGCAGTAATCATCAAGTTCGGACTGCCCGATGCTGGCGCCCCAGTATTTGCTGCCGACCGCATCCTGCGCACCCGCGCTTTGCGCAAACGTAAACGCAACGGCGGCCGCAACCGCCACAAAATGGAAATGTTTCATTGGAGTACCTCCTCGTGTGGTTGACTAATTTCCCGGCGCCGGGGCGCCGGGCGGCTAGTCACCAACACGGAGAGTGTGGCTTCCCACTTATTTCCCGAGGCGGGGTAATTACTCCCGCCTTGAACCGGGTGTTCTATTCAGCAGGCCACCCGGCATCGCCGGAGGCCCCGCATTGGTGACTATGAAAAAAAGTGTAACACACTCCGCCGCCAAACTTGTGCTACCATTCGCCCCCCGCCGGGCGTGGCCGGGCGGGAAATCCATGCGTGGCGGAGGCGGCTTCGTCCGGGTGCTTTTCGTTTGGCGGAAGGTTGGCGGGCCGCGCTGCGTTTTTATGACAAACCCGACGGAGAAATTTCATGACTGAAATCAGCATGCGGCTGATGCTGGAGTGCGGGGTGCATTTCGGGCACCAGACCCGGTATTGGTCGCCGAAAATGGCGCCGTTCATCTACGGCCGGCGCAACAAAATTCACATCATCAATCTCGAGCGCTCGCTGCCCATGTTCAAGGCGGCGGCGGACCACCTGCGCCAGGTGGCGGCCGGCGGCGGCACGGTGATGTTCGTGGGCACCAAGCGCCAGGCCGGCGCCGCGGTGCGCGAGCAGGCGGAGCGCTGCGGCATGCCCTTTGTCAGCCACCGCTGGCTCGGCGGCATGCTCACCAACTACAAAACGGTGCGCAAATCCATCGACCGCCTGAAAGATTTGGACCACAAACTGGACGGCGGCGAGGCCGGGCGCCTGAGCAAAAACGAGCGCCTGCGCATGAAGCGCGAGCGCGACAAACTGGAGAACAGCCTGGCCGGCATTAAGAACATGGAGGATTTGCCGGACTGCCTGTTCGTGGTGGACGTGGAGGTGGAATACATCGCCGTGCGCGAGGCCAACAAACTGGGCATCCCGGTGGTGGCGGTGGTGGACACCAACTGCTCGCCGGACGGCGTGGACCATGTCATCCCCGGCAACGACGACGCCGTTAGCGCCATTCGCCTGTATTTGCAGGGCATGGCCGACGCCGTTCTGGAGGGCCGCGCCATTGCCGAGCGCGAGGCCGCGCTGACGCC
>RKSH01000108.1 GCA_007570945.1 Gammaproteobacteria bacterium
TGTGATAAAACCCCGCCATGCTTCTCCCCGTCCTCGCCATTGCCGCCGGCTTCACCGCCCTTTTTGTCGGCGCCGACCGGCTGGTTGCGGGCGCGTCCGGGTTGGCGTGCAACTTGCGGGTTTCAAGCCTGCTTATCGGTCTCACCGTCGTTTCCATCGGCACCTCCATGCCGGAGTTTTTCGTATCCGGCGTCGCCGCGCTGCGCGGTGAGAGCAGCCTGGCGGTGGGCAACGCCATCGGTTCCAACATCGCCAACATCGGCATGGTGCTCGGCGCCACCGCGCTGGTGCGGGCACTGACGGTGCAGGCGAAGTTGCTGCGGCGCGAGATGACGGTGATGTTGGGCGCGCTGCTGCTCACCTGGTGGCTGCTGTTTGATGCCGCGCTGTCCACGCTGGACGGCGTGTTGCTGTTGTCGGGGCTGCTGGCGTTTACGGTGTGGACGGTGCGCGCCGGCATGCGCGAGGGCGAGGGTGAAGGCGAGGGCGGCGGCGCAACTTACACCACCCCGCGCGCGGTTCTTTTCGTTCTCATCGGCCTGGCGCTGCTCACCATCGGCTCCGAGGTTTTGGTCTGGGGCGCGGTCATGATTGCGCGCCACTTCGGCACCAGCGAACTCATCATCGGACTCACCGTCATCGCCGTCGGCACGTCGCTGCCCGAGGCCGCCGCCTGCATCGCCGGCGCCGCCAAGGGCGAGGTGGGCATCGCCGTGGGCAACATCATCGGCTCCAACGTCTTCAACATGTTCGGCGTCATCGGCATCACCGGCGTGCTCGGCGCATCGCCCGCGGCGGTGGACTCGGCGGCCCTGGCCCGCGACATGCCGGTGATGGTGGCCATGTCCCTGGCCATGTTCTTCTTCGCCATCCTCGGCCTGCGCACCGCCAGAGTCGGTACCGCAAACGCCCCCCGCGGCATCGGCGCCGGCGCCGGCGGCGTTCTGCTCGGCGCATATGTGTGCTACCTCGCTTTCCTCGTCTATACTGCCGCCTGAATGAACCGCACTTCTTATCAGGAACACGCGCGCACCGTCATATGCCTTGAGGCCGAAGCCCTCGGCGCCCTGGTGCCGCGCATCGACGAAACTTTCGACGCCGCCTGCGGCATGATTGCCGCCGCCGCCGGCCGTGTGGTGGTCACCGGCATGGGCAAGTCCGGCCACATCGGCGGCAAGATCGCCTCCACCCTGGCCGGCACCGGCACGCCGGCTTTCTTTGTGCACCCCGGCGAGGCCGGCCACGGCGACCTCGGCATGATCACCGCCGACGACCTGGTGCTGGCGCTGTCCAACTCCGGCGAGACCCCGGAACTGCTCACGCTGCTGCCGATAATCAAACGCATGGGCGTCAAACTCATCGCGCTGTGCGGCGACGCCAAAAGCGCCCTGGCGCGCGCCGCCGACGTTACGTTGGACGCCTCTGTCACCCGCGAAGCCTGCCCGCTCAATCTCGCGCCCACCGCCAGCACCGCCGCGGCGCTTGCGCTCGGCGATGCATTGGCCGTCGCATTGTTTAAGTCGCGCGGTTTTAACGCCGCAGACTTCGCCCGCGCCCACCCCGGCGGCGCCCTCGGCCGGCGGTTGCTGTTGTATGTGCGCGACATCATGCACACCGGCGACGCGGTGCCGCTGGCCCGGGCCGGCGACAAGCTGGGCGACGTGCTGCCGGTCATGAGCGGCAGCGGACTCGGCATGGTCGGCGTCACCGATGGCGGCGGCAAACTCATCGGCATCTTCACCGACGGCGACCTGCGCCGCGCCCTCGGCAACGGCGTGGACGTGTACAGTTGCCCCCTCGGCGACGTGATGACGCGCAACCCGAGCACCGTCGGCGGTGATGTTTTGGCCGCCGAAATCATCCGGCGCATGCGCGACGAATCCATCAACGGTTTGTTTGTGGTGGACGCCGCCGGCCGCGTCACCGGCGCTTTCAACACCCACGACCTGTTGCGCGCCGGCGTGTGGTGATTCATGAAAACAAAACTCGGCCTCGCCGCCCTCACCGCCGCCGTCGCCGTCGCCCTTGCCCTGGGGTGGCGCGACGACACTGAGGTGAAAGTGGGCACGGCGGCGCCGGCGCCGAGTGTTGACGGCCGCGCGGTTGACTTTGTGATAACGCGCCTCAGCGCCGACGGCGTCGACGCCGCCGGCCGGCGGTACCGCCTCAGCGCGGAGCGGTTGGTGCGCTACCGCGACCGCGGCGACGGGCATTTGGAAAAGCCGCGGCTGGTGTTCCACCGCGACGGCAAGGCCGGGCGCGAAACCAGCGCCGACCGCGGCGCCATCTCCGCCGACGGCAAGCACATTAAACTGCACGGCAGGGTGCGGGTGCGCGATGGCGGTTAATGCAATTGCCACAACCATCACCGCGGCCGCCATTTTGCTCGGTGCAGCCGTCACTTCCGACCTCGCCACCGCCGCTGACGATGCCTTGCGCATCAGCGCCGATGAGGCCGAGGTGGACCTGCGCGCCGGCCGCCGGGTTTACCGCGGCAACGTGGTGGTGCGCCACCGCGGTCTTCGCATCGACGCCGCGCGGCTGGACGTGGTGTACGCCGGCGACGATGTGTCCACCGCCACCGCCGGCGGCGACCCGGCGCGTTTCCGCCACCGCGCCGAGGGCGGCGGTTCCGGCCCTGAAGTGCACGGCGCCGGCGCCGCCATCCGATTCGACCAGGCCGCGCGCACCGTCACCATGAGCGGCGCCGCCGTCGTCAGGCGCGGCGGCGATGAGACGCGCGGCGACACCATCATCTACCACCTGGACCGCGGCACCATGACGGTGCACGGCGCCAGCGCCACCGTGCAGCCATGACATCCACGCTCAGCGCCGCGCATCTGTTCAAGACCTACCGCGGCCGCGCCGTGGTGAACGACGTCGGACTCACCGTCAGCGGCGGCGAAGTGGTGGGCCTGCTCGGCCCCAACGGCGCCGGCAAGACCACCACCTTCGATTTAATGGTGGGCCTGGCGCGCGCCGAGCGCGGCGGCATCTGCCTGGACGGCGATGACATCAAGGCATTGCCCATGCACAAGCGCGCGCAACAGGGCATCGGCTACCTGCCGCAGGAGCCGTCGGTGTTCCGCAAACTCAGCGCCGAGGACAACATCATGGCGGTGCTGCAAACCCGCGCCGGCCTCAGTGCCGCCGGCCGCCGCGCGCAATTAGAGGAGTTGCTCGGCCGTTTTAATCTCAGCGCCCGGCGCGCGACCCTGGGCGCGAGTTTGTCCGGCGGCGAGCGGCGGCGGGTGGAGATTGCGCGCGCCCTGGCGTTGCAGCCGCGGTTTCTGCTGCTGGATGAACCGTTCTCCGGCATTGACCCCATCGCGGTGGGCGACATTCAGCAAATCATCCGCGACCTGCGCGGCCGCGGCATCGGCATCCTGATTACCGACCACAACGTGCGCGAAACGCTCAGCATCTGCGACCGCGCATATGTGTTGTCCGAAGGCCGCGTGCTGGCATGCGGCGCGCCGGAGGAAATACTCGCCTGCGATGCGGTGCGCGATGCGTATTTGGGCGATGATTTTCGTTACTGAGGCCCCGCCGTGGAAGTGCGCGAAATTTTAACCGGGCGGCGCGTCGCGCTGGGCCTGGAAGTGGCCAGCAAAAAACGCCTGCTGCAGGAAATGGCAAAACTGCTGTGCGTCGGCGGCGACTTGAACTGCGACGACGTATTTAAGGTGCTGACCGAGCGCGAGCGGCTGGGCAGCACCGGCATCGGCGAGGGCATCGCGCTGCCCCACGGCCGCGCCGAAGTGGAGGCGCCGTTGGCCGCGGCCGCCACCTTAAAAAACCCGCTGCCCTACGATGCGGTGGACGCGAGGCCGGTGGTGATGGCGTTCGCGCTTCTGATTCCGCGACAGGCGGCGGAGTCGCACCTGCAAATACTGGCGTCGCTGGCGCGCATGTTCAGCGATGCGGAGCTGCGCGGCCGGCTGATGGCGTCCCCCATGGCGGATGACTTTTACGCCGTCCTGTGCGGCGAGAATTGCGGCTGAGAAATGGCGCGCCTGCAAGTGGAGGTGTGCAACAAACTCGGCCTGCACACCCGCGCCGCGGCCAAGGTGGTCAACACCGCCGCGCGCTTTCGCAGCTGCATCACCGTGCATTGCGGCGGCAAGAGCGCCGACGCCGGCAGCATCATGGCGCTGATGATGTTGGCCGCGGCGCAGGGCGCGCGACTCACGGTGGAGGCCGCCGGCCCCGACGCCGCGCAGGCGGCGGAGGAAGTGGCGGCGCTGGTGCGGGCGCGCTTCGGCGAGGAGGACTGATGCTCACCCTGTTCGGCGTCGGCGTCGGTTCCGGCATCGCCATCGGCCGCGCCGTGGTCAGCGGACCGGGCGGCGGTGAGGTCGCCGAGTTCACCGTCGACGCCGGTGCGGTGGAGGGGGAGGTGCGGCGGTTTAACGCCGCGGTGGCCCGCGCGCGCGACAGTTTGGCGCGGCTGCAAAAAGAAATTCCCCGCGATGCGCCGCCGGAGGTGGCGGGTTTTCTTGAGGCGCATCTTTTAATGCTGAATGACCCGGTGCTGTGCGACGGGCCGCCGCAAATCATTCGCCGGCGGCGCGCCAACGCCGAGCATGCGCTGCGCATTCATGCGTCGCGGCTGGCGGATACTTTTGACGCCATGCAGGACGATTACCTGCGCGGCAAAAAGAACGACATTCGCCAGGTGGTGGAACGGGTGCACGGCGAGTTGCAAAAAGGCGGCGCCGGCGGCGGCCTGCGGCACACCGACCGCGGCAGCATCGTGGTCGCCGACGACCTCAGCCCGGCCGACACCGTGCTGCTGAAGAGCAAGCCGGTCGCCGCTTTCGCCACCAACCTCGGCGGGCCCATTTCCCACACCGCCATCCTGGCCCGCGGACTCGGCATCCCGGCCGTTGTCGGCCTGCGCGGCGCCGCGCGCTACATCCAGAACGGCGACCTGTTGGTGGTGGACGGCAAGCGCGGCTTGCTGATTGTCGCGCCGGATGAAAAAACGGTGGAGGAATACCGCGCGCGGCGGGCGCGCATCGCCGAGCGCCGCAAAAGTCTGGCCGCATTGCGCGGCGCCGAGTCGGTGACGGCGGACGGCGCCGCCGTTGCGCTGCTGGCCAACATTGAACTGCCGGAGGAAATCGCCGCGGCCCGCGAGGGCGGCGCGGCCGGCGTCGGACTGTACCGCACCGAGTTTTTGTTCATGAACCGCGCCGCGCCGCCCGGCGAGGAGGAGCAGTTCCGGGCCTACGCCGCGGTGGTGCGCGACATCGCACGGCCGGTGACCATCCGCACCCTGGACCTCGGCGCCGACAAGCAGGTGGACGGCGGACGCGTGCTGTTCGGCGAGGGCGGCGCCACCGTCACCAACCCGGCCCTCGGCCGCCGCGCGGTGCGCCTGTGCCTGAGCGAGCCGGCGCTGTTCAAGCCGCAACTGCGCGCCATCCTGCGCGCATCAGCGCACGGCACGGTGGAGATGATGATTCCCATGATGTCCGGCACCGGCGAGTTGGAACAAATCCTGGCCCTGGTGCGCGAGGCGCGCGCCGAGTTGCAGCGCGAGGGCATCGCCTTTGACCCGGCCATGCGCATCGGCGGCATGATTGAAGTGCCGGCCGCCGCCGTCACCGCCGACCTGTTTGCGCGCAAACTGGACTTCCTGTCCATCGGCACCAACGACCTCATCCAATACACCCTCGCCATCGACCGCGTGGACGACGAGGTGAACTACCTGTACGACCCGCTGCACCCGTCGGTGCTGCGCTTAATCCGCAACACCATCACCGCCGGCCGCGCCGCCGGCATTCCGGTCACCATGTGCGGCGAGATGGCCGGCGACCCGGACCACACCCGCCTGCTGCTCGGCCTTGGCCTGCGCGCTTTCAGCATGGAACCGTCGGCGCTCCCCGAAATCAAAAGAATCGTCCGCCAAACCAGCATCAAAGCCCTCACCCAAGCCGTGGACCAAATCATGGCCGAGCCGGAGCCGGAAAAAATCCGTGAACAGGTCGCGGCCCTGGCGGCGCCGGGGGAAAATGCGGGCTTGCATTAACTTTTAGAATGGCCACTTGCCGTGAAGCGGGTTGGCGGTGTCGCTCCCGTTTCGACTGCGCCGCTGATTAATCCCCGTGTTGTGTGTTCATGGCGTGGGTTCTCCGGGTTGGGTTGGTGATAACTTGGATTGTAGTCGCGGGCGGCGGCGGGTGAGGCAAGATAGGCTGATGGCGGTGGAGCGAAATTTTGGCGGGGCTATGTTGCGCGGCGGCGGTGGCGGGCTGGAACTGGTGGAGCTAAGCAGCGGCCTGTGCGTGCGGCCGCGGTTTGCAGGCCGCAAAAAAATCGCGCGGCGCGGGCCGCTGGCCCGGGCCATGGGCCGCGCGGCGACGGTGGTGGACGCCACCGCCGGTTTCGGCGGCGACAGCGTGCTGCTGGCGCGCATGGGTTTTTGCGTCACCGCCGTGGAGCGGCATCCGGCCATTGCCGCGCTGTTGCACGACGCCGTGGCCTGCAGCGCCGACCCGCGGGTCAACGCGGTGCGGGTGCATTGCGCCGACAGTTGCGAGTTCCTCGGCGCGCTGCGGCCGCCGGCGGATGTGGTTTACCTGGACCCGATGTTTCCGGCGCGGCGCAAAACATCGGCGCTGCCGGCAAAAGAAATGCAGGTGCTGCGGCGCATCGCTTTTCGCTGCGACATTGATGCGCTGCTCCATGCGGCGCGCAATAGCGGCGCCGGGCGGGTGGTGCTGAAACGCCCGCCGGAGGCGCCGGCGGCGGATTGCGATTTGGTGTTCGGCGGAAAACTCGCGCGCTATGAGGTGTATCTGCGGCGGTGACGCCCGGCCAAAGTATACTCAGCCCAGGTCGGCCAGCGCGCGCTGCAACTCTTCCCGGCGGCGGCGGTCTTTGTCCACCACTTCGGCCGGCGCTTTGTCCACAAAATTTTTGTTGGCCAACTTTGCCTCCACCCGCGCCAGGTCGCCGCGAATTTTTTCCCGCTCCCGCGCCAGCCGCGCCTGCTCGCGCTCACGCTCGGCGGCGCTGAGGGTCACCAGCACTTTAATCCCGCCGGCCAGCGCGGTGGCGCAATGCGCGTAATCCTGTTGCGGGTCGGCGGCCTCCACCGACGACAGGCGCGCCAGTGCGAGCAGAAATTTGCGGTTGCGCGCCAGCCATGCTTCGCCCTCACCGCCCAGCCCCTGCAGCGCAACCGGCAGCGGCTTGCCCGGGTCCAGATTCATCTCGCCGCGAATGTTGCGCACCGCGCCCACCACCTCCTTGATTTTTTCCACCTCGCGCACGGCGGCGGAGTCCACGCCCTCCTCCCCGGCGCGCGGCCACGGCTGCAGCATGATGGTCTCGCCGGCCACGCCGGCCACTTTCGCCGCGCGCAGCCAGATTTCCTCGGTGATAAACGGCATCAGCGGATGCAAAAGCCGCAGCAGCGTTTCCAGCGCCTGAATTAACGTGCGCCGCGCGCCGGCCTTGCGCGCCGCGCTCTCCTCGGCGTCGCCGAGCAGCGTCTTGCACAACTCCAGATACCAACTGCAATACTCGTCCCAGACAAAGGAATACAGGCACTGCGCCGCCAGGTCCAGCCGGTAGGAGTCAAAGGATTGCTCCACCTCGGCCGCGGTCTGTTGTAGTCGCGAGAGAATCCAGCGGTCGGGAATGCCGAGTTGGTGCCCGTCGCCGCCAAAGCCACAGTCTTCACCCTCGGTGTTCAGCAACACAAAGCGCGCGGCGTTCCAGAGTTTGTTGCAGAAGTTCCGATAGCCTTCCACGCGCCCTAAGTCGAAGTTGATGTCGCGACCGGTTGAGGCCAACGCGGCGAAAGTAAAACGCAACGCATCGGCGCCGAAGCCGGGAATGCCGTCCGGATAATCCGCACGCGTCTGCGCTTCAATCAACGCCGCATCTTGCGGGCGCATCAAACCGCTGGTGCGCTTCGCCACCAACTTAGGCAA
>RKSH01000004.1 GCA_007570945.1 Gammaproteobacteria bacterium
CCGCTGAGGCCGGTTTTGTTAAAAATATGCAGCGCGGCCATCGCCAAGGCTAAAAATCAATCACGCAGTCCTGCGCCGCCAAAATTTCCCGCAACTCCGCGCGCTCCGCCACCGTCACCGCGGTCAGAAAATCTTCCGTGTTCACATTGCGCGTGCGCAGCGACTCGCGCTCGGCCAGCACCCGCTCGCAACCGTATTGCGGCAGCGCGCGCAGGGCGCGGCAGAAATCGCGCATGCCAAAAGCGCGCTCCGGCGCCTGGTTTTTCAGCAGTTGAAACACGCCGTCATCCATGAAAACCAACGTCACCTCGTGGTCAAAAGTCGCCGCCACCAAGGCAAGCTCAAGCCCTTCGGCGGCAAACACCGAGCCATGCGGCGCGCGCCGTTGAATGCATGCGATTTTTTTTTGCGCCTTTTGATTCATGGGCCGAAGTGAACAAATCGGTCGGCGGCGGCCATGGCCTCGGCCAATTGCCCCAGTCCGGCCAGGCGAAAACCGTCGGCAAGGTTTCCATGCTTTTTGCCGTGGCGCGCCGCCTCGGCGTGGTCCAGGACTCCGCGCCGCTGTGCCGAGGCGGTGCATACCGCAAGTTCCACGCCGCATTCGGCGGCAAAATTCTGCCACTTGCGCACCAGATGGCGGTCGTCCTGCGGCGGGCAATTAAGTTCCGACGCGAGCCACGCGCCGTCGTGGTAGAAAAAAACCGGCTGCAGCGAATGCCCGCAACGCAAAACCGCGCGCGCAAAATGCAGCGCGCTGTCGCAGGCCTGGGTGCTGTAGGGCGCGCCCGAAACCATGATTGCGAAATTCATTTTTCCATGATAGCACCGCGCCCGCCGCGCCTGCGGTATGATGAGAGAATGTTTGCCGCCAACCTGTTGCTGGCCCTGTGCCTGGCCGTTGCGCCGCCGGCCGCGGCCGATGAGTTCGGCCTGCCCGACCTTGGCAGCCCGTCGTCCGGCGTCCTTTCCGAGGTGGAGGAGCGCAACATCGGTCGCGAGTTCATGCGCGCCGCGCGCGGCAGTTTAAGTTATGTGGACGATCTTGAAATCAACGACTATATCAACCGCCTGGGCCGCAAACTGGTCAAGCAAAGCGCCATGGCCGACAAGACGTTTTATTTTTACGTGGTGCGCGACCCGACGCTGAATGCGTTTGCGGTGCCCGGCGGCCATATCACGGTGCACACCGGTCTGATTGAGGAGGCCGCCACCGAAAGCGAATTGGCCGGCGTTCTTGCGCACGAAATCGCCCACATCACCCAGCACCACTTGGCGCGCCTGATTGAAAGCGGCAAGGGCCAGACCGCGGTCTCCATCGCCGCCATCATGGGTGCGGTGTTGCTGGGCGGCGCCGCCGGCGCCTCGGCCTTTCTCGGTGCCAACGCCGGGATTTTGCAGCAGCGTTTGCGCTACCGCCGCGATTTTGAAAAAGAAGCCGACGCACGCGGCATCCGCATTTTGTTTCAGGCCGGCTACGATCCGCTGGGCATGAGCGGTTTTTTTGAACGCCTGCACAAGCGCAGCCGGCTGGAGGGCGAGCAGTTGCCGGAATACCTGCGCACCCATCCGCTGACGCTGAAGCGCGTCGCCGAGGCGCGCGTCCGCGCCGGCGATTATCCGAAAATTAAAGTGGAATCCAGCGGCGAATTCTTCCGCGTCAAGGCGCGCATCGCCGCACTGTACAAGCGCCAGCCGGAACGCACCGCCGGGCAATTCAAACTGCACCTCGACCAGGCGCGCAACCCCAAACAGGCCGCCGCGCTGCGCTACGGTTACGCCCTCACCCTGAACACCCTCGGCAGACTGGACGAGGCTGCGCGCGAGGCTGATGCGTTGTTGGCCGCCGATGCCGGCGAGGCGGCGTTTTACAACCTGCGCGGCGAGGTGGAAATTCAGCGCGGCAACAACCGCCGGGCCCTGGATTTTTTTGAGCGCGGACTAAAGGAATCGCGCAACGATGAATTACTCCGGCTGCAATTCGCCAGCGCCCTGGTGCGCACCGGCCATGCCGCGCGCGCCGAAAAATTGCTGCGCGCCGATGCCGCCGCGCGCCCCGATGCGGTGGAGTTGCAGCGCATTTACTCGCGCGCCGCCGGCCGCAGCGGCCGCTTGGCGGCATCGTTTCAGGCGCTCGGCGAGTTTCACTACCACACTTTCGCCTTCAACAAATCCCTCGCCGCTTTTCATGAGGCGTTGAAGCACGCCGCCGATGATTATTATCTGGCGTCAGTCCTCAAGGCGCGCATTGAAGGCATTGAAAAAGAACTGGACCTGCCGGACAAAAATAAAAATTGACGCCCACGCAATGCAGCCGCGCGCCCGCACCGGCGAAATGGAACAAGCCTGGGCGCGCCTTTGCGCCGACCACCGCGCCGATGAAACAGCGTGCGTGAAAAAACCTCTTGCCGACGGCAATGGCGGTGACGACGGTCAAGGTGAACGTCACCGCACCGCTGAACTCGCGCGCAAACTTGTGCTGCAAGTGCGCGAAGACAGCGCCGGGCATGGTGGCGTGGACGCTTTTTTGCATGAATACGAATTGTCCACCGATGAGAGCGTGGTTTGAATTCGCCTTGCCGAGACGCTGCTGCGCGCTCCCGCCGCCGCCATCTGGGCGCTGCTGTTCACCGGCCGCATCATCACGCCGGCCGACCTCGCCGCACTCAGCGCGCAACGCATGGTGGCCGCTCTGGCCGGCCGCATCGGCGCGCCGCGGTGAAA
>RKSH01000034.1 GCA_007570945.1 Gammaproteobacteria bacterium
CGCGAGAAAGCCGGTAATCATCTTCATCGTGGTCGACTTGCCCGCGCCGTTGGGGCCGAGAAAGCCGAGCACCTCGCCGGCGCCGACGGTGAAGGAAATAGAGTCGACCGCGACCAACGCGCCGAAGCGCTTTTGCAGGTTTTCGACCTGGATTTGACTCATATGTTTTGTTCTTGGTCCAAGGGCGCCCGGCGCCCGGTAAAACAGCGGCGATTATAAGCATGCGGGAAAAAATTTCAACATTGCCGTTGACACCGCCGCCGCCCGCCGCCACTGTGGCCGCAATTTCCACCCGGACCTCGGCACAGGGATGGCATCGCTCCACGCCACCGCCACTATATTATCCCCGCCCGGCACTTTTTCAAGGCGCCCGGCGCAAAGTCGGCGGTGGGACGGCGTTGTGGACTGGTTGGCGCCGCGCGCATGCCTTGTGTGCCGCGGCCGCGCCGGGCGCATCGGCGGTGAGGGTGACGCCGACTTGTGCGCCGCCTGCCACGACCAACTGCCGCGCAGCGGCATTCAGTGCCCGGTGTGCGGAGTGGCCGCCGACCAGCCGCGCGCTTGCGGCGCATGTTTGGCGCGGCCGCCGGCTTTCACCTCGGTTTTTGCGCCGTTTCCGTGGGACGAGCCGCTGGCCGGCTGGGTGCGGGCGTACAAATACGCCCCGCGCCCCGACCTCGGCCGCACCCTTGCCCGCCTGTTGGCCGTGGAATGGCAGTGCCGCGGCCTGCCGCGCCCCGACGCCTTGGCTCCGGTGCCGTTGCACCCGCGCCGCGCCGCCGCCCGCGGTTTCAGCCAGCCGGCGGAACTCGCCCGCCTCATCGGTCGCCACACCGGCATCGCGGTGCACCCCGACCTGCTGCGCCGCGCCGTCCACACCCCGCCGCAGGTGAGGCTCAGCCAGCAGGCGCGCAGCGTCAATGTCAAAGGCGCCTTCCGCGCCGCGACCGCCGCCGCCATGGGCCACATCGCCCTGGTGGACGACGTGCTCACCACCGGCAGCACCGCCCACGAATGCGCCCGCACCCTGCGCCAGGCCGGCGCCGGGCGGGTGGACGTGTGGGTGGTTGCACGGCCTTGAACACCGTCACCGTCACTTCCGGCGCCGTCACCGTCATTTTCGACTCTGTGTTCACCGTTTCCGACGTCGCGGTCACCGTTTGTGCGCTTCAAACCACCGTCGCCGCACCTGCATCTTGCAGTTTGGCCGCGGCCGGTGTTATTTTTTAAGTCAAACCCATGGCCCGCACCTCGGGATTCGTGATTCGTGATGGCGGACGAAAAAATTTTGGTGGTTGACGACGAGCCTGACATTCAGGCGGTGATTAAGGAGATTCTGGAGGATGAAGATTACACCGTCGTCACCGCCGCCAACGGCGAAGGCGGGCGCAAGGCGCAGATTCGCCACCAGCCGGATTTGATTCTGCTGGACATTTGGATGCCGGACATCGACGGCATCAGTCTGTTGCGGCGGTGGCACGAGCAGAATCTGGACATGCCGGTGGTGATGATTTCCGGCCACGGCAACGTGGAAACGGCGGTGGAGGCGGTGCGCTACGGCGCCTACGATTTTTTGGAAAAGCCGCTGTCCACCGCCAAACTTTTGGTGACGGTGGAGCGCGCGCTGCAGCACCGCCGCCTGAAGCGGGAAAACCGTGAACTGCGCAGCCGCCTGGAGCCCAACCACATTTTGGTCGGCGGCAGTGCGGTGATGCAAAAACTGCGCGACCAAATCGAGCGCATTGCGCGCACCGAAAGCCGGGTGCTGATAAGCGGCGAGGCCGGCAGCGGCAAGGGCGTGGCGGCCCGATGCCTGCACCAGGCCAGCCGCCGCAGCCAGGCGCTGATGGTGGAGTTCAATCTGGCGGCGGTGCCGCCGCAGTCGCTGGCGGCGCAATTTTTCGGCAGTGAAAACCGCCACGGCGCGGTGCAACCCGGGCGGTTTGAGCAGGCCGCCGGCGGCACGTTGTTTCTCGACGAAATCGGCGACCTGGACCCGGACATCCAGACCAAACTGGTCAACGCCCTGGAGGAGGGGCGCTTCGTGCGCGTCGGCGGGCGCGAAGAGAACAGCATTAATGTGCGCATCATTTCCTCCACCAACCACGACCTGGCGCGCGCGGTGCAGGAGGGAAGATTTCGGGAGGACTTGTATTACCGGCTGAACGTGGTGCCGCTGCGCATTCCGCCGTTGCGCGAGCATCCGGAGGATATTCCGGAACTGGCCGATTTTTATCTGGAGTGGTTTGCCAGTTCCGAGAACCTGCCGCCGCGCTCCCTCACCGAGGGCGCGGTGGAGGCGCTGTGCGGCCACCACTGGCCGGGCAATGTCCGCGAGTTGGTGAACCTGGTGCAGCAACTGTTGATTCTGAACCGCGGCGGCGAGATTCATGCCGGCGAGGTGCGCGCCGCCATCCGCCTGGCCACCGCCGCCGGTGAGGGCGGCGCCTTGGCCCACGATTTTCGGCCCGGCGCCCTGGGCGAGGTGCTGGACCAGCCCCTGCGCAGCGCGCGCGGCGATTTTGAACGCGTGTATTTAATTCACCAGTTGCGCAAAGCGCGCAGTGTCGCCGAAGCGGCGCGCAATGTCGGCCTGGAGCGCACCCACCTGTACCACAAAATTAAACGGCTCGGCTTGTGCCTGTCGCAAATCCGCAACGACGACGGTGACGACGAGGGCAACGGCGCCGGCGGCAACGGCGGCGGCCGCCGCTGAGCATTAATGAAAATCATCATCCTCGGCGCCGGCCAGGTGGGGCTGTCCATGGCGGAAGTTTTGGCCGGCGAGGACAACGACATCACCCTGGTGGACAACCGCCCGGAGCAACTGCAACTGGCCCAGGATATGGACATACAGACGGTGTTGGGCAATGGTTCCTACCCCGAAGTGCTGGCCCGGGCCGGCGGCGAGGACGCCGAGTTGCTGCTGGCCGTCACCGACCGCGACGAGGTGAACATGGTGGCCTGCCAGATCGCCCGCACGTTGTTTTCAACGCCGACCAAGATCGCCCGCATCCGTGCCGGCGACTACCTGGTCAACAAGGCGGTGTTCGGCGACCACGCGGTGCCGGTGGATGTGATTATCAGCCCCGAGCAAATTGTCGCGCGGCAGGTGCAGCAGTTAATCGAGCACCCCGGCGCGCTGCAGGTGCTGGACTTCGCCGGCGGCAAGATTCGCCTGGTGGCGGTGCGGGCGGTCAAGGGCGGGCCGCTGGTGGAGCACAAACTGCGCGAGTTGAAGCAGCACATGCCCGCGGTCAACACCCGCGTCGCCGCCATCTACCGCGAGCACAGCGAGGATCCCATCATTCCCGGCGGCGACACCGAGATCGCGCCGGGCGACGAGGTGTTCTTCGTCGCCGCCGAGCGCCACATCCGGGTGATGACCCGGGAGTTGCGCCAGGTGGACCGCCGCGCCGGCGCCCACGTGATGATTGCCGGCGCCGGCAACATCGGCCTGCAACTGGCGCGCGCGCTGGAGCAGGGCAACTACCATGTCAAACTCATCGAGCAAAACGCCGGGCGCGCGGCCAAGGTTGCCGAGTTGGTGGACCGCACCATGGTGCTACACGGCGAGGCCGCCGACGAGGAGTTGCTGCGCCGCGAAAACATCGGCGCCATGAACGTGTTCTGCGCCCTCACCAACAACGACGAGGCCAACATCATGTCCTCCATGCTGGCGCGCCGGCTGAACGCGCGGCGGGTGGTGACGCTGGTCAACCGGCCGGCCTATGTGGACTTGATGGAGAACAGCGTCATTGACACCGCCATCTCGCCGCGCATGGCCACCGTCGGCAGCCTGCTCACCCACATCCGCCGCGGCCATGTGGTGGCGGTGCACTCGCTGCGGCGCGGCATTGCCGAGGCCATTGAGATTGTCGCCCACGGCAACCCCGACGCCTCCAAGGTGGTGGGCCGCCGCATCGGCCAGATTCCGCTGCCGCCGCAAACCACCATCAGCGCCATCCTGCACGGCGACGAGGTGCGCATGGCGCATGACGACACCGTCATTGAGGCCGACGACCACGTGATTCTGTTCACCGCCAACAAAAAACACCTGCCCCACATTGAGCGCCTGTTTCAGGTGGACCCGACTTTCGTCTGAGCATGCATTCCCCGGTCGTGCTGCGCATTCTCGGCGTGCTGCTCATCATGTTCAGCGGCAGCCAGGCGCCGCCGCTGGCGGTGTCGCTGCTGTTCGCCGACGGCGCGCACCTCGCATTCGCCGCCGCTTTCGCCGTCACCCTCGGCGCCGGGCTGGCCTGCTGGCTGCCGGTGCGCCGCAACAAACACGAACTGCGCTACCGCGACGGTTTTTTGGTGGTGGTGATGTTCTGGACGGTACTGGCCGCTTTCGGCGCCATTCCCCTGCTGCTTGCCGAGCGCCCGGCCATGGGCCTCACCGATGCGCTGTTTGAATCCATGTCCGGCCTCACCACCACCGGCGCCACCGTGCTCAGCGGCATCGACGACCTGCCCCACTCCATCCGCTACTACCGCCAGCAACTGCAGTGGCTCGGCGGCATGGGCATCATCGTGCTGGCGGTGGCCGTCATGCCCATGCTCGGCATCGGCGGCATGCAGTTGTACCGCGCCGAAACCCCGGGGCCGGTCAAGGATTCCAAACTCACCCCGCGCATCAAGGAGTCGGCGAAGACGCTGTGGTACCTGTACCTCGGCCTCACCGTGCTGTGCGCCGCCGGCTATTTCGCCGCCGGCATGGACTGGTTCGACGCCATCGCCCACAGTTTCTCCACCGTCGCCATCGGCGGTTTTTCAACCCACGACGCCAGCCTCGGCCACTTCCAGTCGCCGGCGGTGGCGATGGTGGCCATGGTGTTCATGGCGCTGGCCGGCATCAATTTCGCCCTGCACTTCACCGCCGTGCGCACGCGCAGCGCCGGCTGCTACCTGCGCGACTCCGAGGTGCGCGGCTACCTGCTGGTGCTGGCCATCGCCGCCGTTGTCACCGTCACCACCCTCGCCGCCGCCGGTGCCCCGGACGGCTTCAGCGGCGCCTTGCTGCACGGCATGTTCCAGGTCATCTCCATCGGCACCACCACCGGCTTCACCACCGTGGACTTCAGCCTGTGGCCGTCGTTTCTGCCGCTCATGTTAATCCTCATGGGCATCATCGGCGGTTGCGCCGGCTCCACCGCCGGCGGCATGAAAGTCATCCGCGTCATTCTGCTGTTCAAGCAGGGCCGCCGCGAGATGCGCCGCCTCATCCACCCCAACGCGCTCATGCCCATCAAACTCGGCGCCAAGCCCATCGGCGAGTCCATCCTCGCCGCGGTGTGGGGTTTTGCCGCGCTTTACATGTTCAGTTTCGTACTGCTGCTGCTGTTGCTGAGCGCCGTCGGCAACGACCTCACCACCGCCTTGTCCACCGTCGCCGCCTGCTTGAACAACCTGGGCCCCGCCCTCGGCGCCGCCGCCCGCAACTACGCCGCCTTAAGCGACCCCAGCAAATGGCTCCTCAGCTTCGCCATGCTCCTCGGCCGTCTGGAACTGTTCACCCTGCTGGTCATCTTCAGCCGCTCGTTCTGGCGGAGTTAGGAGCGGCGCAAACCGGGGCGGTTGCGCGGGGCGGGAAAAGGGGTATAATCCGCCGCCGAGGCCGATGATGAAAACCGCCATCCATCCCGAATACAAAACGCTCAAGGTGACCTGCGCCTGCGGGAATTCGTTTGAGACGCGCTCCACGCTGGGGCAGGATTTGCAGGTGGAAATCTGCTCGCAATGCCATCCGTTCTACACCGGACAGCAGAAAATCGTGGACACCGCCGGACGGGTGGGCCGGTTCCGCGAAAAATACCGCCGCAAAAACTAAGCGGCAACGGCGGATGCGCTTCCGACATCCGCCGCTTTCACCGATGAAAACCCTGGCCGAGCACGCCGCCGAATGCGAGGCGCGCCTGCGCGCGGCCGGGCTGAGTTTTGGCCACGGCACCGACAACGCGCGCGACGAGGCGGCGTGGCTGGCGTCCTTTGCGGCCGGCATCGCGCCGGGGGATTTTGCCGGCCGCGCCGATTTGCCGGCGGACGCAGCTTGCGCGGCGCGGCTTGCGCGACTGACCGAAAAACGAATCGCCATGCGCATGCCGGCGGCGTATTTAATTAAGGAGGCATGGTTTGCCGGGCGCAGGTTTTATGTGGACCGGCGGGCGGCGGTGCCGAGGTCGCACCTTGGCGAATGGATTGCGGACGGTTTGCGGCCGTGGCTGGCAAAGCCGCCGCGCAAAATTTTGGATTTGTGCACCGGCAGCGGCTGCATCGGCATTGCGCTGGCCGGGGTTTTTCCTGAGGCGCGGGTGACGCTGAGCGATGTGTCGGCGGCGGCGCTGGCGGTGGCGGAGGAAAATGTGCGGCGGCATCAACTCGCAAAGCGGGTGCGGACGCTGCGGTGCGATTTGTTTGACGGCCTCGGCGGCGCGGCCTTTGATTTAATCGCCGCCAACCCGCCATATGTGAACGCGCGCGCCATGGCCGGTTTGCCCGCCGAATACCTTCGTGAGCCGGCGCTGGCATTGGCCGGCGGTGAGGACGGCACGGATTTTCTTGCGCGCATCCTGCATGGCGCGCGGCGTTATTTGACTGGCGGCGGCAATTTAATCGTGGAAGCCGGCGGCGCGCGCGGTGCGCTGGAGCGGCGGTTTCCGCGCACGCCGTTTACCTGGCTGGCGACGTCGGCCGCGGATGGCGAGGGCGCGGTTTTTCTGCTGGGCGCGGCGGATTTGGATGCGTTGTGATGCGCTCGCCGCTGTTTAAGATTGCGCTGGTGGTATGCGGCTGGCCGCTGGCATTGCTGGCGCTGCTGTGGATGTACCGCTGGGCGGCGGATATTTGGTGGACGCCGCCGCCGCCGTCCGCGGCGGCGCTGGTGGAGCACTCGCCCTATTTCGCCGGCGCGCAAAAGGCGGCGGAGGCGTTTAATGCGCTGGCGCCGGCCGCGCGCGATGCGCTGCGAGCGGCAATGAAAAAAGAAATCGTGCCGCTTGAACTTTGGCTGGGGAATTTTGCGGCGGACAATCACGACATCGTCTGCATCGGCGAATACCACAACCAACGAACGCGGGAGTTTCTGGCGCGGGAATTTTTCAGCGCGCCGGCTTTTGATGAACTGCATCTGGAGGCGACCGCCGCCGCGCTGAACAAAATCATCCGCGACATGGCGCGCGGAAAAACGATGGTGCCGCTGCTGGACGCCGACATCGCCGGCGTCATCACCGCCGCGCGGGCGCGCAATCCGCAACTGCGCATCAGCGGCATTGAGGAAACCCCGGCGCAGCGTAAAAACCGCGCCGGCAAAGACAACCGCGACGCCTCCATCGCGGAAAATTTTCTGCGGCATCACCGTCCCGGCGCCGGTGCGCGCCAGGTGATTTTGTTCGGCGCGCTGCATTGCGCCGACCGTCCCGGCTGGCTGTTCCCGCGCCTGCGCGCGGCGCCGCAACTGGCCGGCCGCAAACTGCACAGCATCCGCATTCTCGGCCGCGCGCAGGACGGCCCCCTGGACGCTTTCGTCTGGTTTCTCGGCGCCACCGGCCAGCCCCGGGCCAACTTCGCCATCGGCGACACCCGCGCCCTGCCGCCGGAAATTTACCGATGGTTCCCGTTGCTGGCGCGAACCATGCGCCAGTTTGACGCGCTGGTGGTTTTTTCGCCGGCGCCGGATGCCGGGCGGTGAGGGTGGGGGCCGGCGGTGTATAATGGTTGCATGTCCGCTTCCGTTCTTTCCGCGCGCGCCGAGGCGATTCAGCCCTCGGCCACCATTGCGGTCAGCACCCGGGCGCGGGAGTTGCGGGCGGCGGGGAAAGATGTGATTGGACTGGGCGCCGGCGAGCCGGATTTTGACACGCCGGATTTTATCAAGCAGGCGGCAAACGATGCGCTGGCCGCCGGCGAAACCAAATACACCGCCGCCGACGGCACGCCGCAATTAAAAGAGGCGGTGGCGCAAAAATTTGCGCGCGAAAACGGCCTGCACTACGAGGCCGCGCAAATCATCGTGTCAAGCGGCGCCAAGCATTCGGTGTTCAACCTGCTGATGGCGCTGGTGGAGGCCGGCGACGAGGTGGTCATTCCGGCGCCCTACTGGGTCTCGTATCCGGACATGGTCAAACTTTGCGGCGCCACGCCGGTCATCGTGCGCGCCGGCATGGAGCAGGGCCTGAAAATCACCCCGCAACAACTCAGCGATGCGCTGACCCCGGCGACGCGCCTGTTTATTCTGAACAGCCCGAACAACCCCACCGGCGCCGTCTACAGCCGCGCCGAACTCAGCGCCCTGGGCGAGGTTTTGGCCGGCCATCCACGGGTGCTGGTCGCCAGCGACGACATTTACGAGCACATTTTGTGGAGCGGCGAACCGTTCTGCAACATCGCCATGGCCCGCCCCGAACTCGCCGGGCGCACGGTGGTCATCAACGGCGTGTCCAAGGCCTACGCCATGACCGGCTGGCGCATCGGCTACGCCGCCGGGCCGGCCAACATCATCGGCGCCATGAAAAAAATTCAGTCGCAAAGCACCAGCAACCCGGCCTCGGTTTCGCAGGCCGCCGCGGTTGCCGCGCTCAGCAGCGCGCAATCGCCGGCCGCCATTGCGCGGATGGCCGCGGCCTTTCGCCAGCGCCATGATTTTGTGGTGGCGGCGTTGAACGAGGTGCCCGGCTTTCACTGCCTGCCGTCGGGCGGCACGTTTTACGCTTTCCCCGATGCCGGCGAGGCGGTGCAGAACACCGGCGCCGGCGACGACATCGGGCTGGCCGCGCTGTTGCTGGAGCGGGCCGAGGTGGCGCTGGTGCCGGGTGGCGCGTTTGGCGCGCCCGGCCATTTGCGCCTGTCCTACGCCGCCGGCCTGGATGTGCTGCGCGCCGCCGTTGCGCGCATTAAAAAAGTTTTGTCGTAGAGCGCGGGCATGGACGCGGCCGCAAACCTTCACCCTCACCCCCGGCGCACCGTGCGCGGCGAGGGATTTTCTTTTATTGAATTGCTGGTGACGCTCAGCGTGCTTGCGCTGCTGTCGGCGTTTGCGGCGCCGGTTTTTCATTCCATGCTGGAAAAGCAGCGGGCATATGACGCGGCGACGCGCCTGTTTCACGACCTGTCCCGCGCCCGCAGCGAGGCGGTGCGGCGCGGGCGGACGGTGGCGTTGTGCAAAAGCGCCGGCGGTGAGGCCTGCGGCGGCGGCGGCGAGTGGAGCGACGGCTGGATTGTTTTTGTGGACCTGAACAATTCCGCAACCCGCGACAGCGGCGAGGCAATCCTGCGCGTGCAGCAAAGCCTCGGCGGCAGTGCGCACACCCGCAACAGCGGCGGCGCGGCGGTGTATTTCAAGTCCACCGGCGCCCGCACCGGCGGCGGCGCAACCTGGCAATTCTGCGCGCCGGGCAAAACCGAGAGTATCTACGCCGTGTCGCTCTACCACAGCGGCCGGGCGCGGCTGATTAAAGATGCAAACAAAACTTGCGGGTAAAATTTTCGCGCTGGGTTTTGTTCTGTGCACAACGGCCGCGGCCGGCGACGTGCCGAACGGCTGTGTGCAGCAACTGCTGGATGTACAAACCGCGCGACTGCCGGCATGCGCGGCGGTGGACGGCGTGGATGCCCGCCACATCGGAACGCTGCCGGGCGGCGCGCGCCTGTACCTGGTTTATGAATTTCCCGGCGGCAGCGGCGTGTTCAGCAGCATGGTGGCGTTCACCGAGGACAAGGGCGTGTTGCGCCGTTTGTTTGTGCTGCACGGCGGCGACCGCTGCGACAACGGCATCAAGAGCGCGCGCATGCTCCCCGGCGGCGGCTTTGCGGTGGTCAAAAACCAAACGCCGCTGAGTATGGGCACCGGCCCCGAGTTCTGCGCCACCTGCTGCGCCGGCACCAGGGAGGAGCATTACAACGCCGCCGGCGCGCGGATGGATTAGCGCTGCAGGAGAATGGTCACCGGGCCGTCGTTCACCAGCGCCACTTCCATGTGCGCGCCGAAGCGGCCGCTCTCAACCGTGGCCGCGCCGGCCTCGCGCAGGGCGGCGGTGAACAGGTCAAACATTTGGCGCGCCGGTGACGGCGGCATGGCCGGGGTGAAGTCGGGGCGGCGGCCCTTGCGGGTGTCGGCGCACAGGGTGAACTGCGGCACCGCCAGCACGCCGCCGCCGCTGTCCACCAGCGAGCGGCTGAAGCGGCCGTCGGCGCCGGCGAACAGGCGCATGTGAACGGTGCGGGCGGCGAGTTTGCACACCGTGGCCTCGTCATCGCCGCGCTCAAAACCGACCAGTGCCAAGAGGCCGCCGTTGATGGCGCCGACGGTGGCGCCGTCCACGGTCACCGTTGCACCGCTGACGCGCTGCAGGAGAATCTTCAGGCGGCTTCTTCCACGGCTTTTATGCTGAGCCGCACGCGCCCCTGCTTGTCCACCTCCAGCACCTTGACCTTCACCGTCTCGCCCTCGCGCAGCTTGTCGCTGACGTTCTCCACCCGCTGGTGGGAGATTTGCGACACATGCACCAGGCCGTCGCGGCCGGGGAGGATGTTGACGAAAGCGCCGAAGTCCATCAGCCGCACCACCTTGCCCTCATACACCGTGCCGACCTCCACATCGGCGGTGATTTGCTCGATGCGCCGCCGCGCCTCGTTGCTGGCCTGCTGGTCGCTGGAGGCGATGCGGATGGTGCCGCTGTTGTCGGGGTCGATGTCAATGGTGGCGCCGGTGGTTTCGGTAATCTCGCGGATGACCGCGCCGCCCTTGCCGATGACATCGCGAATCTTGTCCGGCGGGATGCGGATGGTGAGGATGCGCGGCGCGTAGGCCGACATTTCCCGGCGCGGCGCGGCGATGGCGCGGTTCATCTCGCCGAGAATGTGGGTGCGCGCATCTTTCGCCTGCTGCAGCGCGATCTCCATGATTTGCGGCGTGATGCCCTCAATCTTGATGTCCATCTGCAGGGCGGTGACGCCGTCCGGCGTACCGGCGACCTTGAAGTCCATGTCGCCGAGGTGGTCCTCGTCGCCGAGGATGTCGGTGAGCACGGCGAAACGGTTGTCCTCTTTAATCAGGCCCATGGCGACGCCGGCCACCGGTGATTTAATCTGCACCCCGGCGTCCATCAGCGACAAACTGGCGCCGCACACCGTGGCCATGGAGCTGCTGCCGTTGGACTCGGTGATTTCCGACACCACCCGGATCACGTACGGAAAATCCTCGCGCCCCGGCAACAGCGATGCCAGTGCGCGCTTGGCCAGTTTGCCATGGCCGATCTCGCGCCGCTTGGGCGAGCCGACGCGGCCGGTCTCGCCGACGCAGTAGGGCGGAAAGTTGTAGTGCAGCAGAAAGCGGTCGCGGTATTCACCCTCCAGCGCGTCGATGATTTGCGAGTCCTGTTTCTCGGTGCCGAGGGTGGTGACGACGATGGCCTGGGTTTCGCCACGGGTGAAGCAGACGGAACCATGGGCGCGCGGCAGGAGGCCGGTTTCAATGCTGATGGGGCGCACGGTGCGGGTGTCGCGGCCGTCAATGCGCGGCTCGCCGTCCAGGATGCGGCGGCGCACCACGTTTTTCTCTATTTTCTTCACGGCGTCCTTCACCGCGCCGGTTTTGGCCTCGTCCTCGTCAGAACCCTCACCGACAATCTCGGCCACCGCGGCCTCGCGGATTTCCTCCAGCTTGGCCTGGCGCTCGGGCTTTTCGGCGATGCGGTAGGCGGCGAGAATTTTTTCCTCAGCGGCGGCGCGCACCGATTCCGCCAGCGCGTCATCCTCGCCGGCCGGCTGCCAGTCCCACGGCACGCGCCCGGCCTCCTCGCCCAACTCTTTGATGGCGCGAATGGCGGCCTGCATCTGCTCATGGCCGAACACCACGGCGCCGAGCATTTCGCTCTCCGACAACTGCGCCGCCTCGGACTCCACCATTAGCACCGCCGACTCGGTGCCGGCGACCACCAGGTCCAGTTTGGACTTGCCGGCCAGGTCGGCGGTCGACGGGTTCAGCACATAGCCGCCGTCCACAAACCCCACCCGCGCCGCGCCCACCGGGCCGTTGAATGGAATGCCGGACAGGTGCAACGCCGCCGATGAACCGAGCATGGCGACGATGGCCGGGTCAATTTGCGGGTCCACCGACATCACGGTGGCGATGATTTGCACTTCGCAGCGGAAACTTTTGGGAAACATGGGGCGGATGGGGCGGTCAATGAGGCGGCAGGTGAGGACGGCTTTTTCCGACGGGCGGCCTTCGCGCTTAAAAAAACCGCCGGGGATTCTGCCGGCGGCGTAGGTGCGTTCCTCGTAGTCCACGGTCAGCGGCAGGAAGTCGCGCTGCTCGCGGTTGCGGTTGCCGGTCACGGTACACAGCACGGCGCTGTCGCCCATGCTGGCCATGACCGCGCCGCCGGCCTGCCGCGCCAGGGCGCCGGTTTCAAGTTTGACCGCGTGCGGGCCGTAGGGGAAAGTTTTGCTTGCTTTGTTCAAGACGGGTTCCTCGCAGTGGATTGCGGCGCGGTCATTTTCGCAGGCCGAGCCGGGAAATGAGCGCACGGTAGCGCTCGATGTTTTTGCTCTTCAGGTAGTCCAGCAGCTTGCGCCGCCGGTTCACCAGCCGCAACAGCCCCTGCCGCGAATGGCGGTCCTGGGCGTGGGTTTGAAAATGCTGCGCCAGGTCGTTAATCCGCGCCGTCATCAGCGCGACCTGCACCTCGGCCGAGCCGGTGTCCCCGGCGCCGCGCCCGTATTCGCCCACAATGGCGGCTTTGTTTTCGCTGGTGAGTGCCATAATGTTCCGCCCCCATGGGGCTGACGGGGGCGGATAATACGCCCGGGCGGCGGCGGGTGCAAGGTTTTTTTTGCCGGGCGGCGGGCCGAAAAAAAGGGGGCGGCGCAAAGGCCGCCCCGGGATGCCGGTTGCGCGCCGGTTCAGCCGGCTTTGATTGCGATGCGCTTGGGTTGCGCCTCGCTGGCCTTGGGCAGGTGGATTTCCAGAATGCCGTCGGCGAAGTTGGCCTTGGCCTTGGTGTCGTCCACCGCGGTGCCGAAGCGCAACGAGCGGACAAACTCGCCGCTGCGCAACTCACGGCGGATGACGCGGCCGTCCTCCTTTTCAATGTCGCGGCTCTCGCTGCGGGCGTTGACGGTCAGGACGCCGTCCTGCAGGGAAATGTCCACGTCTTTCTGCTTCACGCCGGGCAGTTCCACGCGCACATCGTAGGCGTCGTCTTTTTCCACCACATCAAGCGGCGGAGTCAGCGCCGCGCCGCGCTCGTCGGACCGCAGCGGGTGAAACAGTTGCTCCATCCAGGCGTCAATGTCGCCGATGGGGCCGATGCCTCTGCGCACCGGCAGGGTTGCAAGAGTGTTCATGATTAACCTCCGATGGTTCGTTGTGTTGCCTTGGTATCTGGGGACGGCGGCGGCGGTTTCAAGCATCGCCAAATGCAGACTGCTACCCTGCGGATGATGGCCGCCGGCTCCGTTGATTTTTTAACCATCGCCGCCGCGGCGGCGCCACTGGTGGTTGCACTGGCGTTGGTGACGGGCGGGCGCGGCGTGCCGCTGGCGGCGGCGGCCGGCATGGCGGTTGCGTTGGCGCTGGTGGCGTTCACCGACTTCAGCATCGCGCCGGCGGCGCTGCCGGGGGCGGCGGCGACGGTGCTGATACTGGCGCTGTCGGTGGCCATGGTGGTGGCGCCGGGGCAGTACCTGGTGGCGGTGCTGCGCGCGCACGGCATCATCGACGGACTGGCCGCGCGCATCGACGGAATCGCCATGGCGCGCGAGCGCAAGGCTCTCATCACGGTGCTGGGCATCGCGCCGGCGGTGGAATCGCTGACCGGCTTCGGCGTGTCCATGTTCGTCAGTCTGCCCATACTGTTGCACCTGTACGGCCGCCGGCGCGGCTTCTACCTCGGCCTCCTGGGAATGAACATCATGCCGTGGGGCACCTTTGCGCTGGCGACGCTGGTGGGCTCGGCAATCGCCGGCGTGGACCTGCGCGAACTCGGCATCGCCACCAGCATGACCAGCGCGCTGGTGTTCCCGCTGTTGGGCGTTGCGGCGGTGGCGGTGATGGGCGGCGGCCGGGCGTTGCGCGCGCATGGCCGGTTCGGGCTGGCACTGGGCATGGCGTTGTCGGCGCTGCTGTTTATGGGCAACCGATTTTTGGTGGTGGAGGCGGCCGGGGTGTTTGCCGGCGCCGGGGTGGTTGCCATGGGCGCGCTGCTGGGGCGGCCGGCGGCCGGGGCGGTGGTTGCAGGTCAAAAAACGCTCACCGCGCTCACCATGCCGTATTTGCTGTTGGTGGGACTCATTGTCGGCAGCCGCGCGGTGCCGCCCTGGTGGGAGTTTTTGTCCACCGCGCTGGTGTTGCAAAGCGGCGGGCTGAGATTTGCCGTGCTGGCCAGCCCGGGGGTGATGCTGGCGGTGACCGCGGCGTTGGTGCAGGTGGTTTACCGCGCGCGCGCCGGGCTGGGCGCCAGTTTGCGGCGCTCGTGTCATCCGCTGGCGTGCATTTTTGCATTTCTGGTGCTGGCGCAAACCATGCGCGAGGCCGGCATGGTGGGCGTGTTCGCGGACGCCGTGGGCCGCACCGGCGCCGCCGCCGTCACCCTCCTGACACCGCTGCTCGGCGCGCTCAGCGGCGCCGCCACCGGCTCCAACGTTAGCGGCAACGTGCTGATGATGCCGGCCCTGGCCGAGGTGGGCGCGCGCTTCGGCGCCGCCGCGCTGTTCGCCGCCGCGCAAAACAGCGCCGCCGGCCATGCGGTGTTCGGCTCGGTGCCGATTATCGTGCTGGCCGCGGCCATCGCCCGCGAGTGCGGGGCCAAGGCGCCGCCCCTGGGCCAATCGCTGCGCTTTGCACTGTGGATGCAGTGCGCGGTTTGCGCGGCGGTGATGGCGGCGTTTGCGTTTTTTCTGCATACTTAAAGCGAGGGCGAAGCCCGGAGGTTTGTTTCATGCAGCGCGAAAATCTTCTGACCATGCGCAACGGCGAGCGCGCGCCGCACACTTTTTCGGACCGTGAATACGCCGCGCGCATGACAAAACTGCGCGCCGTCATGGCGGCGCGGGAAGTGGACGCGGCGCTGTTCACTTCCATCCACAATGTGAACTACCACGCCGATTTTTTATACTGCAGTTTCGGCCGCCCCTATGGTTTGGCGGTCACAAGCGGCAGCGCCGTCACCATCTCGGCCAAAATCGACGCCGGCCGGGCGTGGCGGCGCGGCGTTTGCGACAATCTGGTGTACACCGACTGGCGGCGCGACAATTTTTACGCTGCCGTGAAAAAATTAATCGGCGGCACCGCTGTCGTCGGCGTGGAGTTTGACCACTTAAACGTGGCGCAGATGGAAAAACTTAAAGCGGCGCTGCCGGGGTGCAAGTTCAAGGACATCTCAGGCGCGGTGATGGCGGCGCGGATGGTGAAGTCGGACGAGGAAATCGCCCACATCAAAACCGGCGCGCAAGTGTGCGACATCGGCGGCGCCGCGCTGGTGGCGGCGGTGGCTGAGGGCGTGGCCGAGCACGAGGTGGCGCTGGCGGCCACCGAGGCCATGGTGCGCGAGATCGCGCGGCGCTGTCCGGATGCCGAGTTGATGGACACCTGGTGCTGGTTTCAATCCGGCATCAACACCGACGGCGCGCACAACCCGGTGACCGCGCGCCGGGTGCAGGCCGGCGACATCCTGTCCCTCAACTGCTTTTCCATGATGGCCGGCTATTACACCGCCCTTGAACGCACGTTGTTCTGCCGCCGGGTGGACGATGCCTCGCTGCGCCTGTGGGAAATTAACCTGCAGGTGCACCGCGCCGGCCTGCGGTTAATCCGACCCGGCGCGCGGTGCCGCGACATCGCCCATGAGTTAAATGAAATCTACCGCCGGCACGACTTGTTGCAGTACCGCACTTTCGGCTACGGCCACTCTTTCGGCGTTCTCAGCCACTACTACGGGCGCGAGGCCGGGCTTGAGTTGCGCGAGGATGTGGACACCGTGCTGCAGCCGAACATGGTGGTGTCCATGGAGCCGATGATTTGCATTCCCCACGGGCGGCCGGGCGCCGGCGGCTACCGCGAGCATGACATTTTGGTGGTGACCGAGGACGGCGCCGACAACATCACCGCCTTCCCCCTCGGGCCCGAACACAACGTGGTGGGCACCTGAGGCTCAGGCGCCGTCAAACACAAACGCGGCCACGCCGCTGACCGCGGCCAGCGATGCCAGCGCGTTTGGCGCGCCGGTGAACCGCAACCTGCAGCCGGCGGACTCGGCGCGGCGCCGCCATTCCATCAACAGCGCCAGGCCGGCGCTGTCGGTCCGGGTGACGCCGTCCAGTTGAATTTCCACCGCGCCGCCGGGGGTGAACTCGGGCCGCGCGCCGGCCGCGAGGGCGGCGACGGTGGCGAAGCCCAGCTCGCCGCGCACGGCATAAGCGCCGGCGGCGGTTTGCTCAACTGCGGCAGCGCTCACTGTTCACCGTGCTTGCGGTTCTTGGCCGCCAGTTGGGCGATTAAACCGTCCAGCCCCTCGCGCTCGATTAACTTGCCGTAAATGGTGCGGTAGTTGGTGATTAAACTAATGCCGTTGACCGTCACCTCGTAAATCCTCCACCGCCGATTTTTGTCCGCGCGCATTTTGTAGTGCACCTTGACCGGGTCACGGGCCGGCAGTTCCACCACGCTTTTGACCAGCGCCTTGTCGCCCTTGCTGTTGAACTGCGGCGGTTGCACGGTGATTTCCAGTCGGTCGTATTCAAACACCGCCGAGGAGTAGGTGCGGATTAAAAAATCCTCAAACTCGCGGATGAAGTCGGCGACCTGCCGCTTGCTGGCGGTTTTGTAATGGCGGCCCAGAATCAGCCGCGCGATGCGGGCGGCGTCAAACACCGGCGCCACGCGGGTGCGGATTAGCGCGCGCAACTCCCGCGGATTCTGCTGCAACTCGGCGCGGCGTTCACGAATCACGCCGAGCACCTCTTTAACCGTGGCGCGAATCACCTCGTCCGGCGGCGTCTCGGCGGCGGCGCCGCCGGCGGCGAGGGTGAGGGCGGCGAGCAGCGCGGCGGCGATGAAATTTCTCACTCCGCCGCCTCCTCGGCCTTGCTGAACAGCAACTCGCCGATTAACTGCTCCAGCACCACCGACGAGTTGGTGAACTCAATCTCGTCGCCGTCGCCGAGCAACTCCTCATCAAAGCCCGGCTCCAGGCCCACATACTGCGCGCCGAGCAGCCCCTTGGTGAAGATGGATGCGCTACTGTCCACCGGCAGGTTGTCGTAGCGGCGGGCGATGGTCAACTCCACGCGCGCGTTGAAGCTGTCCCGCGACAGGGTGATGCCGGTGACCTGCCCGATGCGCACCCCGGCCACCGCCACCGGCGCGCGCAACGTGAGCCCGCCGATGTTCTGGAAGTCGGCGTATACCCGGTAGCCGTCGCGCACCCGGGCGTTGTCAAAGTTGCCCACCTCAAAGGCGAGAAAGCCGAGGGAGAGCAGGCCGCCCAGCACCAGTACGCCGACCCACAGTTCGATTTTTCTCCCCCCGGTTGCAGTGTTGCTCATGAGATTCCTCCGTACATCAACGCGGTCAAAATGTAGTCGAGTCCGAGCACCGAAAGTGAACCCACCACCACCGTGCGGGTGGTGGCGCGGCTGATGCCCTCGGCGGTGGGCTCGGTGTCACAGCCTTCAAACACCATGATCCAACTGACCACGAAGCCGAAGACGAAACTCTTGATGATTCCGTTGCCGATGTCCTCGAAAACATCGACGCCGTTTTGCATGCTGGCCCAATAGACGCCGCTGTCCACGCCCAGTTGCACGGTGCCCACATAATAGCCGCCCAGCACGCCCACCACGTTGAACAGCAGGGTCAGGATGGGCACCGCCAAAACGCCGGCGACAAAGCGCGGCACCACCACCCGCGCCACCGGGTCGGTGGCCATCATTTCCATGGCCGCCAATTGATCGGTGGCCTTCATCAATCCAATCTCGGCGGTAATCGCCGAGCCGGCGCGGCCGGTGAACAGCACCGCGGCCAGCACCGGCCCCAACTCGCGGGTCAGCGACAGCGCCACCAGCAGGCCGAGGGCGCTCTCGCCGCCGTAGTTCACCAGCGTGTAGTAGCCCTGCAGGCTCAGTACCATGCCCACAAACAGGCCGGCGACCAGGGTGATCAGCAGCGTCATCACGCCGGCGAAATACAACTGCCGCACCACCAGCGCGAAACGCCGCCAGGCGTGGCTTATCACGGCCAGCATGGTGCACAAAAACACGCCGCAACGGCCGAGGTGGTAAACCCCGCCCAGGGTGAAGCGGCCGATGGCGGCGAGGGCGTTCATGAATGCCCGCCGCCGTCCAGCAACTCGGCGCGGTAGTCCGGCGCCGGGTAATGGAACGGCACCGGCCCGTCCGGCATGCCCTGCATGAACTGCGCCACCTCGGGGTCGCCGCTGTGCAGCATTTCCCGCGGCGTACCGCGGCCGATGATGGTGCCGCGGCCGAGCAGGTACATATAGTCGGCGATGCGGCAGCCTTCGTCCACATCGTGGGTCACCACCACCGAGGTCATGCGCAGCGCGTCGTTCAACTCGCGGATGAGTTTAAGGGTGACGCCGAGGGACACCGGGTCCAGGCCGGCGAACGGCTCGTCGTACAAAATCAATTCCGGATCCAGCGCAATGGCGCGCGCCAGCGCAACCCGCCGCGCCATGCCGCCGGACAACTCGGCCGGCCGCAAACCCCGCGCGCCGCGCAGGCCCACCATGTGCAACTTCATCAGCACCAGGTTGTGCACCAGCGGCTCCGGCAACCCGCAGTGCTCGCGCAGGGGAAAGGCGACATTTTCAAACACGCTGAGGTCGGTGAGCAGCGCGCTGGACTGAAACAGCATGCCCATGCGCTTGCGTAGCGCAAACAATTCCCGCCGCCGCAACGCCGCCACATCCGTGCCGTCAAAAAAAACCCGCCCCGCCGACGCCGCCAGCCGCCCGCCAATCAGCCCCAGCAAAGTGGACTTCCCGCACCCCGAAGGCCCCATCACCACCACCACGCTGCCGCGGGTGATTTGCATGTCCACTCGCGAGAGAATGGCGCGGGGGCCGTAGTTGAAAGAGACGTTGTCTACTGAGACCAGGGTGTCGGCGGGGGCGGGCATAGG
>RKSH01000216.1 GCA_007570945.1 Gammaproteobacteria bacterium
GCCCACCGGCGCGCGCTGGCGGACGCGGAATTCGCCGACGCCCCGGAAATCGCCGGCATCCTTAAGCGGCAGTCGGATTTTAAAATCAAGCTGGACCGCAACGAGGAGGTGTCCGCCGGTCAGAAATCCCAGCACGCCCTCGCCCTGGCCCACACCGGCCTGGCCGCCGCCGCGCGGCACTCCAAGACCGCGTTCAAACTGTCGCAAGTCACCGGCATCGCCACCGCGCTAATTAATACCTACGAGGGCATCACCAAGGCGCTTGCATCCTCGCCGCCGCCGTTCAACTTCATCGCCGCCGCCGCGGTGGGCGCCGCCGGCCTGGCGCAGGTGGCGGCCATCCGCTCGCAGCAGCCGCCGCAAGGATTCGCCCTCGGCGGCGTGGTGGACCGCCCCACGTTCTTCTCCGCCCGCGGCGTGCCGGCCGGCGTCGCCGGCGAGGCCGGGCCCGAGGCCATCCTGCCCCTGCGCCGCGGCCCCGGCGGCCGCCTCGGCGTCAGCGCCGGCGGGGGGGGCATGCGGGCGGTGACGGTGACGGTGAACTTCACCGGCGGCATCGTCGTGCAGCCGGCCGAGGGCGAGGCCCAGGGCGAGGCCGCCGGGCGCACGCTTGGTGAGAATTTGCGCGCCGCCATCGTCCCCATCATCCGCAAAACCCTCGGCGAGGAGCAGCGCCCCGGCGGGCTCCTCAACCCCACCCGCAAGGCCGCCTAAGCGCGGAGGAACAGCATGGCGGTCAACTTCGACAAACCGGTGAATACAGATAACTACCTTGGCGTGCTCGGCCAATTGCGCGAGAACATCATTGCCGCGCTCAAATTCGACGGCAACGGTGAGGCCGCGGCGCCGGGGGCATCCACAATCCCCGACGGGGCAATTCGCTGGTCCGAGGAAGACAGCACTTTTCAAAAAAAAACCGGTGGCCGGTGGAGCGCGCTGCGCAGTCTGGTCCAGACCGTGATGGTGCGGGTGCGCGATTCGGAAAATTTGGGCGGCCAGCCCCCGGCATATTACCGCAATGCCTCCAACATCGACGCCGGTACCTTGGCGGCGGCGCGCCTGCCGGACCACTCCGCCGCCAAAATCACCAGCGGCACCTTGCCCGCGGCGCGGGTGGGGCAGTTGCCGGCGGACAAAATCGCCAGCGGCGTTTTTGACGCGGCGCGCTTGCCGGCGCTGGACGCCGCTAAAATCGGCAGCGGCGTATTTGATGGCGCGCGCATTCCCAACACGCTCACCGTGCGCGGCATCAACAACGTCAACATTCAAGTCGTGAACCGCGGCGGCAGCGGCGCGGTGGCCGACGTGGCCCTGGCCGCGGCCATCAACGGCCGCGCCCTCACCCTCACCCTCACCGTCACCAAGCAGAATTAACGCCGTGGCGGTTCAGGTCTTCCCCGAAATCCCCTTCAGCCGCGGCAGCCGCCTGTCGCTGCGGGCGCGCGTGCTGAAAAAGTCTTTCGGCGACGGCTACGAGCAGCGCGCGCCCGACGGCCTGAACCCCGTCACCCGCGTTTTTGATGCCAAGTTCGACGCCGTCACCGTCGCCGACGCCGAGCGCATCAGGGTTTTTCTCGAGGGGCGCGCCGGCCACACGCCTTTTTACTTTCGCCTGCCCGACGAGGCGGCGTTGCGGCAGTGGACGTGCGAGTCGTGGAGCATCGAAACCGTCGCCGGCGCGCTGCGCAACGTCACGGCGAAATTCGTCGAGGATTTCGCGCTGTGAACATCAAGGCCGACATCCAAAAATTGGACCCGGGCCAGATTGTGGATTTGTTCACCATCGACGCCACCGCCCAGGGCGGCCGCCTCCTGCGCTTTGTGCCCGCCGCCGCCGGCGCCCCCCCGGCGCGCGCCGTGTACAGTTTCGGCGGCAACCCGTACTACCCTCACCCCATAGAAATGACCGGCGTGCGCAGCGCGGCCGACGGCCCCTCGGCCCGGCCCACGCTGAAGGTCAGCGCGGTCAATCCTCTCGCCACATTTTTAATTCTCGGCACGGACAATTTGCGCGGCGCCACCGTCACCCGCACCCGCACATTTGCCCGCCACCTGGACGGCGCCGCCGCCGCCGACGCCACCCGTACCTTCGGCGTGGAAGTGTGGCGGGTGGAAACCCTGACCGCCCGCGACAAGCGCGAGCTCACCTGGCAGTTGGCCTCGCCGCTGGATTTCGACGACAAGAGATTGCCCGGACGTCAGGTGCTGCGCGATTTATGCAATTGGCGCTACCGCCGCTGGGACCCCGTCGCCAACGCCGGCGCCGGCGGCTGGGATTACACCGCGGCCGAGTGCCCGTACACTGGCGCGAATTTCTTCGACGACCAGGACATCCCCACCACTCACGCCTCCGCCGACCGCTGCTCCAGGCGCCTGAGCGGCTGCCGCGCGAGATTTCCCCGCGCCGCCGGCCGCCATGCGCCGCCGCTGCCCTTCGGCGGCTTCCCTGGCGTGGGCCTGGCGAGGTCTTGACATGCTGCCGTTCTTCTCCCCCGCCGTCACCGCCGCAATCCGGGAGCACGCCGAGGAGGCTTTCCCCGCCGAATCATGCGGCATGGTTGTGCGCGCGCGCCGCGGCGGGGAGGATGAGTATGCGCGTTGCGACAACATCGCCGTCGACCCGATGCTCGGCTTTGAAATCCCGCCAAAAATCCTCCTTAAAGCGCAAAAAAAAGGGCGTTTGCGGGCGGTTGTGCACTCCCACCC
>RKSH01000089.1 GCA_007570945.1 Gammaproteobacteria bacterium
TACATCGGCCTGGAAATCGGCGCGGAATACGCGGCGCTCGCGGCGCGGCGAATGAACGCGCCCGAAAGTGGCATCGACAACAGCGACCGCGACATCATCAAAGCGCTGGCGCAAGCGGACCCATGGCGCGTGACTCGATGGCATGTGGAATGAATCAACCGGTGTGACGAAACCGCGCGCGCTTTACAATCGCGGTTGGAAACGCCGCCGGCCGGCGGTGTAAAATCCCCCCCATGACCACCGCGCAGGAACTTCGCTCGGGCATTCGGCGCATTGCGGCCGGGGCGCGGGGGCGGGAGCCGGCGGCGCCGGCGGATGCGCGGCGGGAGGAGCTGCGCGGCGACATTCGGCGGTTGCTGGCGGCGCAGGATGCGGTGCTGGTGGCGCATTATTATGTGGACGGCGACATTCAGGATTTGGCGGACGAGACCGGCGGTTGCGTTTCCGATTCACTGGAGATGGCGCGCTTCGGCGACGAGCACCCGGCGCGCACGGTGGTGGTGGCGGGGGTGAGGTTTATGGGCGAGACGGCGAAGATTTTGTCGCCGCACAAGCGCGTGCTGATGCCGGATTTAAGCGCCGAGTGTTCTTTGGACCTGGGCTGCCCGGCGGCTGCCTTTGCCGAGTTTTGCGACGCCCACCCCGGCCGCACGGTGGTGGTCTACGCCAACACCAGCGCGGCGGTGAAGGCGCGCGCCGACTGGGTCGCCACTTCCTCCATCGCGCTGAAACTGGCGCGCCACCTGCATGCGCGCGGCGAGAAAATTCTGTGGGCGCCGGACAAATATCTGGGCGATTACATCCGGCGCGAGAGCGGCGCCGATATTTTGTGCTGGGACGGCGCCTGCGTGGTGCACGAGGAATTCAAGGCCACCGCCCTGGCCGCGTTGCGCGAGCAGCATCCGGAGGCGCGCGTGCTGGTGCACCCGGAGGCGCCGGCCGGGGTGATTGCGCTGGCTGATGTGGTGGGCTCCACCAGCCGGCTGCTGGCCGAGGTGCGCGAGTCGGCGGCGCCGAAATTCATTGTCGCCACCGAAAAAGGAATCTTCCACCGCATGAAACAATCAGCCCCGCAACGCCACATCATGCCCGCGCCCACCGCCGGTGAGGGCGCCACCTGCGAAAGTTGCGCGCACTGCCCGTGGATGAAATTAAACGCGCTGGAAAATCTCGCCGCCGTCCTCGCCGGCGGGCGCAACGAAATCCATGTGGAGGAACCCATCCGCCGCCGCGCCGAGCGCGCCATCCGCCGCATGGTGGAGTTCGGCAAACAGGCCGGCGTGGCCGGCGGTACGGCATCCGGAGTCACCGTTTCCGATTCCGGTACCGTCACTTCCGCACCCGCAACCACCGTTTCCGGACGCGCATGAACCGTTTTGCCGGCGCCGTCGGCCACCGCCACGGTGACGCCGGCCGCATCGGCGTTCTGCTGGCCAACCTCGGCACGCCGGCTGCGCCAACGGCGTCTGCGCTGCGCCGCTACCTGGCCGAGTTTCTTTCTGATCCGCGGGTGGTGGAGCGGCCGCGGCTGCCGTGGCTGTTGTTGCTGCACGGCGTCATCCTCAACCTGCGGCCGCGCAAGAGCGCGCGGGCCTATCAAAAAATCTGGAGCGACGACGGCTCGCCGCTGCTGGTGATTGCCCGCCGCCAGCGCGATGCCATTGAACAAAATTTGCGCGCGCGTTTCGGCGACGCGGTCAGCGTCACCCTCGGCATGAACTACGGCGCGCCGTCCATCAGCCATGCGCTGGCCGAGTTGCGCGCCGCCGGTGTCCGCCGCCTGCTGGTGCTGCCGCTGTATCCGCAATACGCCGGCGCCACCACCGGCTCAGTGTTTGACCATGCCGCCGCCGCCATCAGTCGCTGGCGCTGGGTGCCGGAGTTGCGTTTTGTGAACGCCTACCATGACGAGCCGGCCTACATCGCCGCCCTCGCCGCCGCCATCCGCCGCCACCGGGCGCAACACGGCGCCGCGCAAACGTTGCTGTTTTCGTTCCACGGCCTGCCGCAAAGCGCCCTCAGCGCCGGCGACCCGTACCATTGCCAGTGCCAAAAAACCGCACGCCTGGTGGCGGAAAATTTGCAACTTGCGGACCGGGAGTGGCTGACGGTTTTTCAGTCAAGATTCGGCCGGGAACCGTGGCTGCAGCCCTACGCCGACGAAACCTTGCAAAAACTCCCGGCCGCCGGCGTCACCAGCGTGGACATCGCCTGCCCCGGTTTTTCCGCCGACTGCCTTGAGACGCTGGAAGAAATTGCAATGCAAAACCGTGAACTTTTTCTTCATGCCGGCGGCCGGAAATACCGCTACATCCCATGCCTGAACGACGACGCGGAACACATCGCAATGCTGTGCGACCTAATCGCCCGCAACTTCGGCGACTGGCCGGCGCGCACCGAGGCGGAAAACGCCGCCGCCGTTGAAGGCAAAAAATACGCCCTCGCCCTCGGCGCGCCGCGCTGAGCCGCCTAAGAGATGGCCGGTTTGCCGGTGATGGTGGGCTCATTACTCAGTCATTCGCGCCATTGGTCGGTGGTGGCGGGGGCCAGGCCGAGGTTGCAGCGGGGTGTCTTTCACCGCCTCGAACGCCTCCAACAACGGCGCGAGGTCGGCGGTTGCCGGGTCGGGGAGCATCAGGGTTTTTAGATGCCGCGCTTCATAAGCGGGATAAGTGAGTTTTTTGGTGCGACGATGCAACATTTG
>RKSH01000070.1 GCA_007570945.1 Gammaproteobacteria bacterium
GCGGCGGCGATTTTGTGTCGCACTTCGGGCGCGGTGATTTTGAGGCGGCGGTGGAGCGGGCGCGGCTTTACATTCGCGACGGCGATATTTTTCAGGTCGCATTGTCGCAGCGCATGGCGGCGCCGTTCACCGCTGAGCCGCTGCACTTGTACCGTGCATTGCGCACCGTCAATCCGTCGCCCTACATGTATTTTTTTCATCTGGACGACATGCACATCGTGGGCTCCTCGCCGGAAATCCTGGTGCGGCTGGAGGACCGGGCGGTGACGCTGCGCCCGGTGGCCGGCACCCGCCGCCGCGGCCGCGACGAGGAGGAGGACCGCAAGCTGGCCGAGGAGCTGCTCGCCGACCCCAAGGAGTTGGCCGAGCATCTCATGCTGCTGGACTTGGGGCGCAACGACGTGGGCCGCATCGCCGAGGTGGGCACGGTGCGCGTCACCGAGAAAATGGTGGTGGAGCGCTACTCGCACGTGATGCACATCGTCTCCAACGTGGCGGGCCGCCTGCGCGCCGGGCTGGACGCGGTGGACGTGTTGCGCGCCACTTTCCCCGCCGGCACCCTGAGCGGCGCACCGAAAGTGCGGGCCATGGAAATCATCGACGAACTGGAGCCGCACGGCCGCGGCGTGTACTCCGGCGCGGTGGGCTACATCGGCTGGAACGGCAACATGGACACCGCCATCGCCATCCGCACCGCGCTCATCAAGAACGGCGCGTTGTCGCTGCAAGTGGGCGCCGGCATTGTCGCCGACTCGGTGGCGGCGGCGGAGTGGGAGGAGACCATGAACAAGGGCCGCGCCATGATGCGCGCCGCGCAATTGGCGCGCTCCGGATTGCGCCTGTGAGGAGCCGGCATGCTGTTGGTGATCGACAACTACGATTCCTTCACCTTTAACTTGGTGCAGTTCCTCGGCGAGTTGGGCCGGGAGGTGACGGTGCGGCGCAACGACCAGGTGACCGTGGAAGCCGCGGCCGCCATGGCGCCGCAGGCGGTGGTGCTGTCGCCGGGGCCGTGCACACCGAATGAGGCCGGGGTGAGTCTGGAATTGGTGGCGAGACTTGCGCCGCGCATTCCCATGCTCGGCGTTTGCCTGGGGCACCAAAGCATCTGCCAGGCTTTTGGCGCGCGCATCGTGCATGCCGCGCGCATCATGCACGGCAAAACCTCGGCCATCGGCCATGACGGCAGCGGCGTGTTTGACGGTCTGCCGCAGAACTTCACCGCCACGCGCTATCATTCCCTGGCCGCCGGGCGCGACACTGTTCCCGCGTGTCTGGCGGTGAACGCGTGGACCGATGACGGTGAAATCATGGGCGTGCGCCACCGTGAGTACGTGGTGCACGGCGTGCAGTTTCACCCCGAGTCCATCGCCACCGAATGCGGGCATGAACTGCTGCGCAATTTTCTGACCCGCGCGGATGAGCGGCGGAGTTGACCGTGGATATTAAACAAGCGCTCGGCAAAGTCATTGACGGCGTTGACCTCGGCGCCGCCGAGATGGGCGCGGTGATGAAACAAATCATGACCGGCGAGGCCACCGCCGCGCAAATCGGCGCCTTCCTCGCCGCGCTGCGCATGAAGGGCGAGAGCATCGACGAAATCACCGCCGCCGCCGAAGTGATGCGCGCCTTGGCCGCAAGGGTGACGGTTGACGTGCAACCGTTGACCGATGTGGTGGGCACCGGCGGTGACGGCCTGCGCACCTTTAACATCTCCACGGCCGCCATGTTCATCGCCGCCGCGGCCGGCGGGCGCATGGCCAAGCACGGCAACCGCGCCGCCTCCGGCGCCTCAGGCAGCGCCGACGTGCTGGCGGCGGCCGGGGTGCCGCTGGATTTGCCGCCGGCCCAGGTGGCGAAGTGCATTGAACAAACCGGCGTCGGTTTCATGTTCGCGCCGCAGCACCACAGCGCGATGAAGCATGCCATCGGCCCGCGCCGCGAGATGGGCGTGCGCACGATTTTTAATGTGCTGGGCCCGTTGACCAACCCGGCCGGCGCCGAGAATTTTCTTCTCGGCGTTTTCTCCGCCGCCCTCACCGCCCCCTTGGCTCGGGTGTTGCAAAAACTCGGCGCGCGCCGGGCGATGGTGGTGTGCGCCGACGACGGCATGGACGAAATCAGCGCCGCCGCGCCGACCCGGGTGGCCGAGTTGCGCGACGGTGAAATCCGCGAGTACCAAATCGCGCCGGAAGATTTCGGCATCACGCGCAGCGCGGTGGACTCGCTGGCGGTGAACGACGCCGAACACAGTCTGCAAATCATCAACCAGGTTTTTGCCGGCGGCCGGGGCGCGGCGCGTGACATTCTGCTGCTGAACGGCGGCGCCGCCATCTACGTCGCCGGCCGCGCCGCCACCCTCACCGCCGCCGTCACCCGCGCCGCCGAGGTGTTGGACAGCGGGGCTGCGGCGGGGAAGATGGGGGAATTTGTCGCTTTTGCGCGTGGCTTGGGCGCGCAAAAGTAGGGGTTGGCAATGGCTGCGCCAAAACATTTCGAGGGATACAAGAATGAAAACGCCGGACATCCTCCGCCAAATCATTGCCCATAAAAAACGCGAAGTCGCCGCCCTCAGCGTCGACTCGCCCTCGGCGAAAAGCGCGCCATCGGTGCGCGGCTTTGCCCGGCGCATCGGTGAGCGTGTGGACGGCGGACGGGCGGCGGTGATTGCCGAGATTAAAAAGGCCTCGCCCAGCGCCGGC
>RKSH01000031.1 GCA_007570945.1 Gammaproteobacteria bacterium
GCGGGAATAGCTCAGCTGGTAGAGCGCAACCTTGCCAAGGTTGAGGTCGCGAGTTCGAACCTCGTTTCCCGCTCCAGATTTTTTTTACGGGTGCACCGGGGCTGAGTGGCAGAGTGGTTATGCGGCGGCCTGCAAAGCCGTTTACGCCGGTTCGATTCCGACCTCAGCTTCCACCGGCCCGGGTGGCGGAACGGTAGACGCAAGGGACTTAAAATCCCTCGGGAGCAATCCCGTGCCGGTTCAAATCCGGCCCCGGGCACCATTTCCCCAGGCGACCAATGCACATCCTGCTCAGCAACGACGATGGCTACCTCTCCCCCGGCCTGGAGTGCCTGTGGGAAACGCTGCGCCCCCATGCGCGGGTGACGGTGGTGGCGCCGGACCGCGACTGCAGCGGCGCCAGCAGTTCCCTCACCCTGCGCCGGCCGTTGCGGGTGCACCGCGCGCGCAACGGCTTTTTTTATGTGGACGGCACGCCCACCGACTGCGTGCACCTCGCCCTCACCGGATTCATGGACGAGAGGCCCGACATGGTGATTGCCGGCATCAACCACGGCGCCAACCTCGGCGATGATGTCCTGTATTCCGGCACCGTGGCCGCGGCCATGGAAGGGCGCTTCCTCGGCTACTCGGCCCTCGCCGTGTCGCTGTGCAACTACGAGGCGGTGGACTTCAAGCCGGCCGCCGAGCTGGTGTTGCGGCTGGTGGAGGCCATCCGCCGCACGCCGCCGCCGCCCGACCTCATCCTCAACATCAACATCCCCGACCGCCCCCAGGGGGCGTTGCGCGGTTGCATGGTGACGCGCCTCGGCTACCGCCACCCGGCGGCGCCGGCGGTGCGCGCCACCGACCCCAACGGCCGCGAGATTTTCTGGGTCGGCCCGGCCGGCGATGTGCAGGACGCCAGCGAAGGCACCGACTTCTACGCCGTGAACAACGGTTACACTTCGGTCACGCCGCTGTCGGTGGACCTCACCCGCCACAGTCTGCTGCCCGAGTTGCGCGACTGGATGCGCAGGTTCACCCTGTAGCCGGCGGCGGTGATGATGCCGACCGTGGACTCCGCAACCAAACGCCGCCGGCGCCTGGACGGCATCGGCATGACCTCGCGCCGCACCCGTGAGCGGCTAATCGCCCGTCTGCGCGAGAAGGACGCGGCCGACGAGACGGTACTGGCGGTGATGGCCGAGGTGCCGCGCCACCTGTTCGTTGACGAGGCGCTGGCCTCGCACGCATATGATGACACCGCGCTGCCCGCCGGCCACGACCAGACCATCTCACAGCCGTTTGTGGTCGCGCTGATGACCCAACTGCTGCTGAACGGCAGGCGCCGCCTCGGCCGGGTGCTTGAGGTGGGCACCGGCACCGGCTACCAAACCGCCATCCTCGCCCATTGCTGCGACAAGGTGTTCAGCGTGGAGCGCATCGGCGCATTGCTGCGGCCGGCGCAGGAGCGGCTGTCCGAGTTGCGCCTGCGCAACGTGCGGTTTGCAAACCGTGACGGTTTTGACGGCTGGCCGGCGCACGCCCCTTACGACGGCATTTTGGTCACCGCCGCGCCGCCGGCGGTGCCGCCGGGCCTCACCGCCCAACTGGCCGACGGCGGCCGCCTGGTGCTGCCGGTGGGGCCGGCGGACGGCGTCCAGCGCCTGTGTGTGCATACCCGGACCGGCGGCCGCATTGGCAAAGAATGGCGCGGGGATGTCGCTTTCGTGCCGTTGCGCAAGGGAATCACCAGATGATTTTCGCCGGCCTGTACCGCTGGATGGCGCGCGCCTCCCGCCACCGCCATGCCGAGGGTTATTTGGCGGCGCTGAGTTTTGCCGAGTCGTCTTTCTTTCCCCTGCCGCCGGATTTGATGCTCGCGCCCATGGTGCTGTTGCGGCGCAGCCGCGCATGGCGGCTGGCTTTGGTCACCACGTTGTCGTCGGTGGCCGGCGGCGTCGCCGGTTACTTCATCGGCAGGTTCTTTTTCTTTGAACTGGGCGCGCCGCTGGTGAAGTTCTACGGTGCCGGTGAGGTGTTCGCGCGCACCCAGGAATGGTTCGGCGAATACGGCGTGTTTATCGTCCTGGTCGCCGGCTTCACGCCGGTGCCGTATAAGTTGTTCACCCTCACCTCCGGCGTCCTGTCGCTGTCGCTGCCGCTGTTCATCGCCGCCTCTCTGGCCGGCCGCGGCGCGCGCTTTTACCTGGTCAGTGCGCTTATCGTGTGGGGCGGTGAGGGTTTGGCCGCCGCAGTGGAAAAGCACATTGAAAAAATCGGCTGGACAGTGGTGGCGTTGCTGGCATTATTTTTCTGGTGGACAACGTGAACGCGCGCATTTTGCTTTTTCTCACCGCCCTGTTGGCCGGTTGCACAACGCAGCCGCCGGCGCCGGTGGAGGATTATTCCGCCGCCCTGCAGTCCGGCCGCGGTGTCCATACCGTGCTGCCCGGCGACACGCTGTACAGCATCGCCTGGGCCAACGGCTTGAACTACCGCGACCTGGCGCGTTGGAACAACCTGCCGTCGCCGGAGCGCATTTTCGCCGGGCAGAAAATCAGCCTGCGGCCGCCGCCGGGCAGCGCGCAAGGGCCGCGAGAGTCGCGCGCGGCGGCGCCGTCACCCTCACCGCCGTCACCCCCGCCGTCCGCGGGCGGCGCAAAAAGAACCTGGGTGTGGCCGGTGCGCGGCGAGGTGGCCGAAACTTTTTCCATCGCGCGCGGCAACAAAGGCCTCGACATCCGCGCCCGCCGCGGCGACCCGGTGGTGGCCGCCGCCGCCGGCAGCGTGGTCTACGCCGGCAACGGCCTGCGCGGCTACGGCAATCTAATCATCATCAAACACGACGCCTCCTACCTCAGCGCCTACGCCCACAACCGCCGCATCCGCGTCGCCGAAGGCCGGCAAATCAGGCAGGGCGAGACCATCGGCGAAGTCGGCGGCGCGGGAAAGTTCACCGAAACCCTGCACTTTGAGATCCGCCGCGAGGGCCGGCCAGTGGATCCGTTGCGGCACTTGCCGCCGCGCTGAGTGCACCGCCGGTTGCGGTTCTGATTCCGATGGGGCAGGAGGCGGAGGTGATGGTTGAAGTGGTGAAAATGATGCCGCCGGTCCGGACATTGGTGATTGCAGTCGCGGAAATGGTGGCGCCGCCGCCCAAAGTGACGGCGGCGGCAGCGCCATGCGGCGGCGGGTTATACTGCGGCCATGGCGGCTGACACTTTTCCGAAATTGCTGGAGGAACGGGCGCGGCGGTTTGGCGGGCGGCCGGCGTTGCGCGAAAAGGAGTTCGGCATTTGGCGCACCCGCACCTGGGCCGATGCGCGGCGCGAGATTCATGAACTGGCGCGCGGTTTGGCGGCGGCCGGGGTGCGCCGCGGCGAGCGGGTGGCGGTGATCGGTGACAACCGGCCGGAGTTGTATTTGTCGCTGTGCGCGGCGCAGTGTTTGGGCGCGGTGCCGGTGCCGCTGTACCAGGATGCGGTGGCGGCGGAGACGCAGTTCGTGCTTGACCATTCCGGTGCGCGGCTGGTGGTGGCGGAGGACCAGGAACAGGTGGACAAAATCCTGGAGGCGCGCGAGCGTTGCCCCGAGGTTAAAAAAATCGTGTACACCGACGGCCGCGGCATGCGCCATTACGGCGATGAAATTTTGCAAAGTTACCAATCGCTGCTGGACGCCGGGCGGGCCCACGCGCGGGCGCAGCCGGATTTTATCAGCCGTGAAATCGCGCAGGGCCGCGGCGGCGATGCGGCGGTGTTGCTGTACACTTCCGGCACCACCGGCGAGCCCAAGGGCGTGGTGCTGAGTCATGAGAACGTGCTGGTGACCTGCCAAAATTTGGTGGGCTTTGACCGCCTGAACGAGCGTGAGGAGGTGCTGGCCTACCTGCCCATGGCCTGGGTGGGCGACCACATTTTTTCCTACGGCCAGGCGTACTGCGCCGGTTTTTGCGTGAGTTGCCCGGAAAGCGCGGCCACGGTGATGCACGACATGCGCGAAATCGGGCCCACGTATTTTTTCGCGCCGCCGAGAATTTTTGAGAGTCTGCTGACCACGGTGATGATCCGGATGGAGGATGCCGGCGCGGTGAAGAAAAAAATGTTCGGCTTTTTTCTCGGCGTTGCGCGGCGCGTCGGCGCCGATATTTTGAACCGCAAACCGGTGGCGGCCGGGTGGCGGTTTTTGTATGCGCTGGGGCGCTGGCTGGTCTATGAGCCGCTGAAAGACGCCATGGGTTTTGGCCGCGTGCGGCTGGCGTACACTGCCGGTGAGGCCATCGGGCCGGAGATTTTTGATTTTTACCGCTCCCTGGGGATGAACATCAAGCAGTTATACGGCCAGACCGAGGGCGCGGTTTTTGTCACCGCACAGCCCGACGGCGAGGTTTACCCGGACAGCGTGGGCAAGCCGTCGCCGCAGGTGGAGTTGCGCTTCGGCGACAACGGCGAGGTGCTTTACCGCAGCCCCGGCGTGTTTCAGTCGTACTACAAAAACCCCGAGGCCACGGCAAAAACCCGAACCGAGGACGGCTGGGTGCACACCGGTGACGCCGGATTTTTGGATGAGCGCGGGCATCTGCACATCGTGGACCGCGCCGCCGATGTGGGCAAACTTAAGGACGGCACGTTGTTTGCGCCGAAGTTCATTGAAAACAAATTAAAATTTTTCCCCCACATTAAGGAGGCGGTGGCGTTTGGCGACCGGCGGGATTTTTGCGCGGCGCTGGTGAACATTGACCTGGAGGCGGTGGGCAACTGGGCCGAGCGCAACAACGTCCCCTACGCCAGTTACCAGGAACTGGCGGCGCGGCCGGAGGTGTATGCGATGATTGCGGACAGCGTGCGAACGGTGAACCGCGGCCTGGCCGCCGACAAACAATTGTGCAACTCGCAAATCCGCCGTTTCGTCGTGCTGCACAAGGAATTGGACGCCGACGACGGTGAACTCACCCGCACGCGCAAGGTGCGGCGCCGCCACATTGTGGAAAAATACGCGGCGCTGGTGGACGCGCTGTACGGCGGCAAAAAGCATTGCTTTGTGGAGGTGGCGGTGACGTTTGAGGACGGCCGCGTCGGCGCGGTCAGCGGCGACCTGCAAATCATGGACGCGGAAATGTGCGCGCCGCAGCCATTGGCGGAGGCGGCGTGAGGGGGAACGAAAAAAACGAGGTGTTGCTGAAGGCGGAAAACATCTCCCTTTCTTTCGGCGGCGTGCGCGCGCTGGAGGAGGTGAGTTTTGACATCCTGCGCGGTGAGGTGCGCGCCATTATCGGGCCCAACGGCGCCGGCAAAAGTTCCATGCTGAATGTGATTAACGGTTTTTACCGCCCGCAAAAAGGCGGCATCACCTACAAAAACCGCCGCCGCGCGCAAATGAAACCGCATGCCGCGGCCGCCGCCGGCATTGCGCGGACATTCCAGAACATCGCGCTGTTTCGCGGCATGTCGGCACTGGACAACATCATGACCGGGCGCGTGCACAAAATGAAGCGCGGCTTTTTGTGGCAGGCGTTGCACATCGGCCCGGCGCGGCGCGAGGAAATTGCAAACCGCGCCTTTGTGGAGGGCATCATTGATTTTCTCGAGATTCAGGCGATCCGCCGGGTGGCGGTGGGGCGGTTGCCGTACGGTTTGCAAAAGCGGGTGGAACTGGGCCGCGCGCTGGCCGCCGAGCCGGATTTGCTGCTGCTGGACGAGCCCATGGCCGGCATGAATCTGGAGGAGAAGGAGGACATGTGCCGGTTCATTTTGGATGTGAACGAGCAGTTCGGCACCACCATTGCGCTGATTGAGCACGACATGGGCGTGGTGATGGACATTTCCGACCGCGTGGTGGTGCTGGACCACGGCAAAAAACTGGCCGACGGAACGCCGGCCGAGGTGCGCGGCGACCAGGCGGTGGTGGACGCATATCTGGGGGTGGCGCGTGGGTGAGTTTTTTCACACTTTCTTCGCCGCGCCGGTGGGCGGCATTGTTGAGGCGCCGCTGTTCTTTCTTGAGGTGGTGATTGGCGGGCTGATGGCCGGGGTGATGTATTCGCTGGTGGCGCTCGGCTTTGTGCTGATTTTCAAGGCTTCCGGCGTGTTCAATTTTGCCCAGGGCACCATGGTGCTGTTCGCCGCGCTGTGCTTTGTCGGCTTTCTGGAAATGGGCGCGGCGCTGTGGATTGCGTTTCCCGTCACCCTGGCAATCATGGTGGCGGTCGCTTTTGTGGTGGAGCGCGTGGTGCTGCGGCCGTTGGTGAACCAGGAGCACATCATCCTGTTCATGTCCACCATCGGCATCGCGTTTTTTCTCGAGGGCCTCGGCGAGTTGCTGTGGGGCGGCGATGTGCATGAGTTGGACATCGGCCTGCCCGACGGCGCGTTGTTTGTCGGCGATATTTTAATTCAGCAGAATGACATGGTGGCCGCGGCCGCGGCCAGCATTATGGTCGCGGCGCTCGCTTTCTTTTTTCATTACACGCGCATCGGCCGCGCGTTGCGCGCCGTCGCCGACGACCACCAGGCGGCGCTGTCCATCGGCATTCCGCTGCAACAGATTTGGTTTATCGTGTGGGCGGTGGCCGGCGCGGTGGCGCTGGTGGCCGGCATCATGTGGGGGCAGAAACTCGGCGTGCAGTTCAGTTTGTCGGTGATTGCGCTGAAAGCGCTGCCGGTGCTGATCCTCGGCGGCTTCACCTCCATCCCCGGCGCCATCGTCGGCGGCCTCATCGTGGGCGTCGGCGAGAAGGTGGCCGAGGTTTTCTGGGGCCAGGCGCTGGGCGGCGCCATTGAGGAGTGGTTCGCCTACATCCTCGCGCTGGTGTTCCTGCTGTTCCGGCCGCAAGGCCTGTTCGGCGAAAGAATTATTGAGCGGGTGTGACCATGTTCTACCGCGAAGCCGGCGATTTCAAATCCACCTACGCTGAGGACCAGGCGCTGTTTCCCATCGCGCTGGACCGCTGGTTTGTGCTGGCGGCGGTGGCGGCGGCATGCGGCGTGCCGTTGGTGGCCAGTGAATACTGGCTCAGCACCATCTTCCTGCCGGTGCTGATTCTGTCCATCGCCGCCATCGGCCTGAACCTGCTCACCGGCTACGCCGGCCAGTTGTCCCTCGGCACCGGCGGCTTCATGGCCTGCGGCGCCTACATGGCCTACAAGTTCACCACCGCGTTTCCGGAGTTGAACATGGTGGTGGTGTTCGCGCTGTCCGGATTGTCGGCGGCCGCGGTGGGCATTGTCTTCGGTCTCCCCAGTTTGCGCATCAAGGGCTTCTACCTCGCGGTGACCACGTTGGCCGCGCAGTTTTTTCTGCTGTGGCTGTTCACCAAGGTGCCGTGGTTTGTGAACTACAGCATCTCCGGCGTGCCCACCGCGCCGCCGCGCGAGATGTTCGGCGTACCGGTGACCGGCGCCGGCGCGGCGGTGGAAGCGCGCTACTATTTGGTGCTGGCCCTCACCGCGGTCCTCGCGCTGCTGGCCAAAAACCTGGTGCGCGGCAGAATAGGGCGCGAGTGGATGGCCATCCGCGACATGGACATCGCCGCCGAAATCATCGGCATCCGCCCGCTCAAAACCAAACTCACTGCTTTCGCCATCAGTTCCTTCTATTGCGGCGTCGCCGGCGCGCTGTGGTCGTTCTGCTACATCAACATCGTGGAGCCCACCGCCTTTGACATCAACCGCTCGTTCGCCATCCTGTTCATGATCATCATCGGCGGCCTTGGCAGCATCCTCGGCTCCTTCCTCGGCGCCGCTTTCATCACCCTGCTGCCGGTGTTCCTCAACAACGCCCCGGCCCTGTTCAACCTGCAAATCTCCAGCACCCTGGTCAGCCACATAGAATTCATGGTGTTCGGCGCGCTGATT
>RKSH01000162.1 GCA_007570945.1 Gammaproteobacteria bacterium
CCGCCCTCACCGAGTCCGCCGCCATGCCGCCCTCACCCGCCACTGCCGAGCACCGCAAGACGCAGCGCAGTGAGGCGCAGGCGGCGTTGGTTGCGCAGTCGCAGGTGGCGCTGGCCGGCGGGCAAGAGGCCGATGTGGCGGCTTTGCTGGCCGAGTTGCATCCGGGGGAGATTGCCAACCTGCTCGCCCGCCAGCCCAGACCGCGGCGCGCGGCGGGCGGGGGGCCGATGCCGCCCCAGCCGGCCGCTGCCGCGCGGCCCGAGCCACGTGCGACGGCGCAACCAGCGCCGCCTGCGGCTCGCGGCGCTGGGGCTTGCGGTGCGCGGCGGTGGCGGGTGGGGGCGGGATGGCGGCGGACTCGGTGAGGGCGGGGAACGGTTGACGGTAGCACACTGTTGACGGTGTTGCCATTGCCGTCATCGGCGTTGACATGCGTGCCGACCGCGGCGTAATCTTTTTGCCGACAACAAACCTATGGAGTCCGGCCCCGCTTTGCTTCGGCGATTGTCTGGATATTCTGGAGGCCGACGATGGCGGCCGGTGGTGGCCGATGCATCGGTTGACCTGGTTTACCTGGACCCGCCGTTCAGCTCCAAGGCCGACTACAACATGATTTTCGGCAAGGGTGAGGACAAACAGGCGCAGATGCGGGCCTTCACCGACACCTGGCGGTGGGGCGGGCGGGGGACGCTGGATGTGGAGGAAATTAAAAACGCCGTCGCCCATCCCAAATAACCGCGCCGCCGCCGTCCTCACCGTCACCCTCAATGCGTTCTTTCAAAACGCCTTGCGAAACCGCGCCCATGCAAATTCTCGCGTCCCCGCGGCCGGGTTGTGCCCGGGGTTGTGCGTGAGTTTCAGGCCAAGGGACAAGTCGCCGCCGGCGGTTGGGGATTGCCACGCCGCCTCCGCCTCCAGTGCGCGCCCCCGGGGTTTTAGGTTGGCCTGAATGTCATCGTACAGAATTTCGCCGTGCCTGGTGCGCGCCGTGGCCAGTCGCAGGTTTGCGCGGCCGGATTCCACGCGCAGCGGCTGGCTCAGGCGAAATCCAAGCCAGTCGTTGCTGTGCAAAGCCGAACGCCGCCACAGCCCGATGCTGAGCGCGCTGCTGCGCAAGTCCGACACGCCGCGCAGCATGCCGGGCGAGGTTTGTGTTTTGGTCCACCCGATAAATCCGGCAAGCAGCGCGCGCCACGCATGGCCGACCCGCCATTCGCCGCCCAAGCCGGCAAAAACGGTGTCGCCGCTGGCCGCGCCCATGCCGCCGCCCGGGCGCGCGCCGAGAAAACTTTCCGCTTCGCGCACCACCCCGGCCTGCACCGAGAAGGCAATGTTTCTTGGGCGATAATTCAACGCCACGGCGGTGCCTGGCTCCCAGTCGCCCAAAGCGCCCCCATCACCCTGCGGTGCGCCATGCATAAAGGCAAAACCCAGGCCGGCGCGGCCCGGTGTGGTGCCGGAAAACCCGGCGCCCAAACCGTTTTGCACCAGCGAGAAAAACGGCGCGGCGAATGCATTTCTGCTGCTGAACGCAAAACCCTCGCCTTCGCCGAGCAATCCGAGGGAGCGGCCGCCATTGTGGTTTTGCGCAATCCACATTCCAGAATCAAGCTGCAGTATCTTGTCGCGCCCGGCGGTGACCTCCGCAAAAGAATGCGCATCGCCCCGCGCGCCCGGCCGCAACAGGCCGCCGGCATCGCGGAAAAACGGCGTACCGAGTTGGTCAAAAACCGCCATTTGTTTTCCGTTCAAGGCGCGCGCCATGGCATCGCTGAAAGCGCCGCGCGTAATTTCCAATGCGGTGCCGGCCAGGGGCGCGCCACTCGCTGTCATCATCGGCCCCATCGGGCGCGTCGCCGCGTCCAGGTCCAGGAGTCCACGACCGTAAATGTCGCCGTCGGCATAGCGCCCGTTGCGGTTTGCGGTCGCCAGTAGACGGTTAACAAGTTCGGTGTTGCCGACCGAGCGCGAGCCGTCCGGATTTCTAAAATAAGAACGCATGACCGCAAGTGCGCCGGAGACGACGGGCGCGGCGAAGGATGTGCCCTGCCAGGCGTCGTATTGGCCGCCGGCGGTGGCCGAAAGAATGCCGGCGTCCACGCCGCCGCCGCTCAGCGCATCACCCCCGTCTCCGCCCGGCGCGGCAATGCAAAAATTCTCGGCCACGCCGCAGCGGTTGGAGTAGTCGGCGATTTCACCGTCGGCGCCGACAGCGACAACGACGACGTAGTGGCCCATCTCCAGTTCGCTGAATACATGCGGCAGGAGAGCGTCCGCTATCGGTGAGGTTGCGTCTATGCCGGCCCCGGCGCCGTCGCCATTCTTGACCCGGTCGTACCGCTCGCCGTTGTAGTTGGCTGCACTTTGCACAATGATGCTTCGGTCGGCGGCACGAGTGCCGCTTTGTGCGAGAGCGCTGGCGACCGGCTGGTAATAATACCGGTAACATGCCAGTGCCCCGCTGCCGGCAATGCCGCAGTTGTTTCCCAGGGTTTCCCATTCGGAAGTGGCCCAGGGCCGGCCGAAAGAAAGGTTAAGGATTTTTCCTTGGGCGATGTATCTCCGGTAATTGGCAGAGGCTTTGTCGAAATCGTCGCGGTCACTTGGTCCCCATGTGCGGCCGTTCAGATGGAGCAGCGGGGGAAGTTTGGTGGAATCTCCTCTCAAGCGGGTTGGAATGAAGGTGATTTTTGCGTCAAAGGCAACACCGTGCATGTCAACGCCCGCGGAGGACGTGCCTCGCGCGCCGGCGGCAACGGCGGCCACCGCAGTGCCGTGTTCGGCATTGGCGCATTCACCGTCGGCGGCATCCGTCGGGGAACAGGAGTCGCCGATGCCGGTGACGACGGCGACCTTGTCGCCGGGGAATTCCCGGTGGCTTTGGTCGATTCCCGAATCGATGACCACGACTCTTTCACCCCGCCCGGTGGCGCCTCGGGCGTAGGCGGCCGAGGCGCCAATCAGCTCAAGGTGATTGTCGGAAAATGCGGTGACCGTGCTGCCGCCAAATCCGACGTTGCCTCCGCTTGCAACCGCGCGAACCGTGCCCGCCATGCAGGAATTGTCGGGATTGAAAGTGCAGGTCAGGCCGAAATTTGGAGTGTAGGCATTAAATGATTCAAATGTTGACAGCGACGGTGTGCCGGGCGGGGCGGCAATGGTGGCGCCCGTGGGATTTAAGGGACTGTCCGGCGGAGCGGACGCGCCACCTCCCCCCCCCCCCGCCACAGGCGGTGAGAAACGCGGCAACGAGCAGTGCCGCCGAGTGCGGATATTTCATGAGAATTTCCCCCTGTGCTGCGAATGAACGGCTTTTCGGTATGGCCGGAAGACTCAGGTCAATGACCAGTGCGAACAGCGTAGCGTGCTTCTTAGCGGCGGTCAAACAACGTATTCATGCTACCCTCGCCGTCGATGCAACTGCGCTTTACCAAAATGCATTCCCTCGGCAACGACTTTGTCGTGATTGACGCCGTGCGGCAGGATGTGACGCTGGGCCCGGCCGGGGCGGCGTGGCTGGCCGACCGCCAGCGCGGGGCGGGCTGCGACCAGGTGCTGGTGGTGGGTGAGGGCGGCGCCGGCGCCGATTTCAATCTGGGAATTTTTAATGCCAATGGCGGCGAGTCCGGGCAGTGCGGCAACGGCGCGCGCTGCGTGGCGCTGTTTTTGCGCGACAGCGGGCTCAGCGATGCGGCCTCCTGCGTGGTGCGCACGCGCGAGCGCGACCTGGCGCTCAGCCTGGACGACTCCGGCACGGTCAGCGTGGACATGGGCGCGCCGCAGTTTGCGCCGGACGCGGTGCCGTTTTTTGTCGCCGGCGATGAGGGCGGCGACAGCGCGCTGCACACTTTTAAGTTGGACTTGCACACCCACAGCGTCCGCGCCTGCGTGCTTTCCATGGGCAATCCGCACGCGGTGCTCACCGTCACCGACTGCGATACCGCCGATGTCGCCGGCGTCGGCGCGCGGCTGGCGGCGCACGCCGCCTTTCCCGAGGGCGCCAACATCGGTTTTATGCAGGTGCTTGGCCGCGACCGCATCCGTCTGCGCGTGTTTGAGCGCGGCGTCGGCGAGACCCTGGCCTGCGGCAGCGGCGCCTGCGCGGCGGCGGTCGCCGGGCGGCTGGGCGGATTGTTGAACAAGACGGTGACGGTGGCCATGCCCGGCGGCGAAATGACGGTGTGCTGGGCCGGCAGCCGCAAACGCAACAAAGCCGGCGTGGTCTTGTCGGGGCCGGCGGTGAGTGTGTATGATGGCGTGATTGCCGACTGGGAAGAGCGCGCTTTGCCATGAACAAAAAACCGACCGCCCGCGACAAGATTGAAAAACGCGCCGCCGCCGGCCGCGCGGCGGAGGCCAAAGCGGTGGCCGACTACCTGCGCCGCCATCCGGATTTTTTGCAAGGCCGGCCGAAATTGCTTGCGGCGATGGAAATTCCACAGCGCCGCCACGCCGGCACGTTGTCACTGATTGAGCGGCAGGTGAAAGTGCTGCGCGAACGCAACCACAACCTGCAGCGGAAGTTGGAACAGTTGCTCAGCAACGCGCGCGGCCATGAGCAGTTGCAGGAGCGCATGTACAAATTGGTGGTGGCCGGCGCGGCCGCCGATTCGCTGGACGACGTACTGGTGCGGCTGCCGGAGGCGGTGCGCCGTGAGTTTGACTTGCAGTGCAGCCGGGTGCTGGCCGATGCCGGCGATGCGCACCCCGAGGATGGCGCCGCCTGGTTCTCGCGCGAGCATGTCCGCTACTCGCGGGTGCGCAACCGCGTCGAGCACCGCCACAGCGAATGCCGCGCAAAACTGCCGGCCGAGTGGCGGCGGTTTTTGTTTGGTGACGGTGACGGCGCGCGGCGGATTCAGTCCTGCGCGATTGTTCCGTTGGTGGCGCCGGATGATGACCTGGACGGTGTACTGGCGCTCGGCAGCGAAGACCCGGCGCGTTTCGCGCCGGACATGGGCACCATTCACCTGGATTTTCTCGGCCGCGTGGTCGGCGGCGCGCTTTACCGTCTGGTGCGCGCCCGCGCCGGCGTCCACGGCCAAGAGCTCGGCGAGCGGCAACGCAACGTGGGCTGAGCCGCCCAACTCATGCCGCAAAAAACCGCGCCGCCCGCCTGTCCGGCCGCGGACCTGGCCGCTGATTTGACCGCGGACGTAGACGCGTTTCTTGCTCATCTAAATTCCGAGCGGCGGCTGTCGCCGCACACCGTGCAGGCCAGCCGCCGCGACCTTGGACAACTGGCCGCGTTTCTCGCCGGGCGCGGTTGCGGCGCGTGGAACAGGGTGACGGCCGCCGACAGCCGCGCTTTCACCGCCGCGTTGCACGCCCGCGGCCTGTCCGGCCGCAGCATTCGCCGCGTGCTGTCATCGGCGCGCGGGCTTTACCGTTACCTGCACCGTGAAAAGCGCGCCGCCGCCAACCCGTTTGCCGGGCAAACCGCGCCGCGCGCCAGGCCGCCGCTGCCGCGGGTGCTGGACACCGGCCAGGCCGGGCAACTGGTGGCGGTTGCCGGCGGCGGTTTTTACGCGGTGCGCGACCGCGCGATGTTGGAGTTGCTGTATTCCTCGGGGCTGCGGCTGGCCGAACTGGTGGCGTTGCGCGCCGCCGATGTGGACCTGAGAAATTGCGAAGTGCGCGTCACCGGCAAGGGCGGTAAAACGCGCATCGTGCCGGTGGGGCGGTTTGCGGTTGCGGCGGTGGAGCGATGGTTGCGGTTGCGCGCTGAGGCCGGCGCCAGTGAAGTGGACGGCGGAGGTGGGGGTGAGGGCGTGCTGTTTGTGACAAAAAACGGCGGCGCCCTCGGCGCGCGCGCGGTGCAAAAACGCATCCGCCATTGGGCGCTGCGGCGCGGCCTGGCGCTGCCGGTGAGTCCGCACATGTTGCGCCATTCTTTCGCCACCCACCTGCTGGAATCCAGCGGCGACCTGCGCGCGGTGCAGGAGCTCCTCGGCCACGCCGACATTTCCACCACCCAGATTTACACCCATCTGGATTTTCAGCACCTGGCAAAAGTCTACGACCAGGCGCATCCGCGGGCGCGCAAAAAATCCGCCGTGGATTGAAAAGTCAGCGCCGCCGCTTGCCTTCCACCCAGTTGATTAGCGGCCGCCATTGTTCAAGGTCGGCCTCCACTTGCGACGGCGCCATTTCAAAAATGCCGATGCCGAGTTGCGCGGCGCGCACGTAGTTTTGCGTGTCGCGCAGGGTGGTGACGAAAGGAATGCCGATGTTGCGCAGGAACTCCCGCAGGCGGCCGTAAATTAACGTGTTCTCACGCACGCGGTTGGCGATGAGGCCGATGCGGGTGCCGCGCGCGGCGCCGCTCATTAAAGTTTCGCCGAGGAACAGCGAGGCGGCGCGGATGTCAATGGCCGACGGCAGCACCGGAATCAGCGCCACATCGGCGGCGCGCAACAGGCGGCGGTTGCGGACCGCGGTGGTGCGCGCCGGGGCGTCCATCACCACCCGCCGCAACGAGTTTGGATAGCGCAGATTATCGCCGCCGGCCATGGCGTGGATCGACTCATTGGCCGCCGGCCGCGCGGCCAGCCACTCGGTGGAGGAACGCTGGGCGTCAAAATCCACAAGCCCGGTGGGAACGCCCCACAGCGCGTAATAACTGGCCAGATTGGTGGCGATGGTGGTTTTGCCACAGCCGCCCTTGGGGTTGATGACGAGAATTTTTTTCATCGTTTCCGCTCCGCTCGCGCCAAGCATACCCCTTTTCCCTCCCCGCCGCCATCGCCGGATGCCGCCGCTTAGAATCGCAATTCGCCGGTGAGGGTGAACCATAATGCGCGGCGTTTCGCGCGGTGAGGAGCAAGGGCGCCAAGGGGCGGTGCAAAACGCGGGAGGAGAGGGCGATGGGTGGTTCTCCGCTCGGTGGCGCGGCCGGCGGCGTCAACGCCAAATGCGCGACAGGGCCGCGACCAGGCGGTCCGCGTCGCCGCTGCTGTGCACCGGCGACGGGGTGATGCGGAGGCGCTCGGCGCCTTTGTCCACGGTGGGGTAGTTAATCGGCTGGATGTAGATTTTTTCCTCGTGCAGCAGGCGGTCGCTGAGTGCCTTGCAGCGCACCGGGTCGCCCACCATCAGCGGCACGATGTGGCTGGCGGTTTCCATGAGCGGCAGGCCGGCGGCCTTGATTTTTTGTTTCACTTCGGCGACGCGCGCGCGGTGTTGTTCACGTTCCGCGCCGCTTTCTTTCAGGTGGCGGATGCTGGCGGTGGCGGCGGCGGCGATGGCCGGCGGCAGCGCGGTGGTGAAGATGAAACCGGAGGCGTAACTGCGGACGAAGTCAATGATGTTCCCGGCGGCGGCGATGTAGCCGCCAATCACGCCGTAGGCTTTGGCCAGGGTGCCCTCAATGATGTCCACCTCGGAGGCGATGCCATCGCGTTCACTGATGCCGCCGCCGCGCGCGCCGTACATGCCGACGGCGTGCACTTCGTCGAGGTAGGTGAGGGCGTTGTGCCGTTTGGCGATGGTGACGATGTCGGCGATGGGCGCGATGTCGCCGTCCATGGAGTACACCGATTCAAAAACCACGATCTTCGGCTGCGCGGCGGGCAGGTCTTTGAGGTGGTTGTGCAGGTCGGCGGCGTCGTTGTGGCGGAAGATGATTTTTTTCGCGCGGCTGCCGCGGATGCCTTCAATCATGGATGCATGGTTTTTTGCGTCGGACAAAACAACGCAGTCCGGCAGCCGTGACGCGAGTGTTGCAAGCGTCGCCCAGTTGGAAACATAGCCGGAGGAGAATAGCAGCGCGGCGGGTTTGGCATGCAAATCGGCGAGTTCACGTTCCAGAATGACGTGCGCGTGGGTGGTGCCGGCGATGTTGCGTGTGCCGCCGGCGCCGGCGCCGTACTGTTTCATGCCGCGGGCCATGGCGGCGAGCACCAGCGGGTGCTGGCCCATGCCGAGGTAGTCGTTGGAGCACCAGATGGTGATTTCATTCGCGCCGCCGCTTTCGCCATCGCGCCAGGTGGCGCGCGGGTAGTCGCCGGCGTGGCGCTCCAGGTCGGCAAAAACACGGTAGCGGCCTTCGTCATGAAGGTTGCGGAGTTGCGCGTCAAAAAATTGCCGATAATCCATGGCGCGGATTATAAACGCGCCGGCGGCGGCATCATTGTCGCGCGTTGCGCAACAGGTGGGCGGTGAGGAGTCGCACCTGGGTTTCAGT
>RKSH01000139.1 GCA_007570945.1 Gammaproteobacteria bacterium
CGCTGCAACCTAACAACTCGGCCAGACGGTGACGGTTGGCGTCGGGATGCTTCGCGCGTGCGGCCAATACTTCCTCGCGCGTGATGCGGTGCTTTTTGCCGTGGCGCAAGTTGGCTTGGAACGCCGGCATGTCCGGGTCGGTGAAGCACAAAATATCGCCGATGTTGACGACCATAAACCCGGCGCTTTTGAGGACGCGGAAATGCGCGCCAACGGCCTCGCGCAACAACGCCCGCCACGCATCGAAAGTCCAGTCCTTCTCGTACGACTTGCCGACAAAATACGGCGGCGACCAGAAACTTAAATCCACCGACTCGGCCGGCATCCGCCGCATCAACGCCACGCAATTCCCCCGGTGAACTTGATTCAGCCAACGGTCACTGGCGCCGGCGCGCGTACGCATGCGCGGCGCAACCGGCGGGGAAGGCAAAATACCCACTTGGGTGGTGGTCGGCATGATGGCGCCTTTCCGGCATTTTATACCGCAAGGCGAAAACAATTTCAGCGGCGCGGTCACAGGCACCCCTCCTCCACGGCGTGGCAGGCGACCTTCACCGGCGCCGCGCCGTTTGCCGAGCGGATAACTTCTGGCAACTCCCGGCGGCAGCGTTGTTCGGCATGCGGGCAGCGCGGGTGGAACGGGCAGCCGGGCGGCGGGTTCGCGAGGTTGAATTCCTCCTGCAGGTCGGCCAACAGATTCAAGACCTGCGCGCGCACCGAAACATCCAACGCCGACACCGGCTCGTCCAGCACCACGATGCGCGGGCGCAGCATCAGCGCGCGGGCGATGGCGATGCGCTGGCGCTGGCCGCCGGAAAACATGTGCGGGTAGCGGTTGTAATGCTCGGCGCGCAGGCCGACTTTCGCCATCATCTCGCGCGCCGCCTCGCGCCGCTCGGCCGCGCTTAGCGCGGTGTTGATGACGAGCGGCTCCTCCAAAGTGGCGCCGATTCGCTTGCGCGGGTTTAAGGAGCCGTACGGGTCCTGGAAAACCATCTGCACGGTTTGGCGGCCGGGGTCGCCGTGTTTGGCTTCGCGACCGCCGTTTTCCGAGTCGCCGCCACCGCTTGCGACCGTCACGCCGTCAATCAGCAACCGCCCGGCGCTGGGTTGTTCGATGCGCGTCAGCAGGCGGGCCAGGGTGGACTTGCCGCAGCCGGATTCGCCGACCACGGCCAGGGTTTTGCCGGCGCGCAGGCGAAAGTCGGCGCGCGCCAGCGCCTTGACCGTCGCCGCCTCCTTGAACAGGCCGCGGCCGACGGCGTAGTGGCGGGCCAGTTGCTCGGCCTGCAACAGCGGGGCGGCGTTCATGGTCCCGACTCTGGCAGCGGGAAGTGGCACCTGGCGAAGCCCGCTTCCGCTGCAGAAGGCGAAGGCGCGCTCTGTCGGCACAAATCCTCGGCGCGGCCGCAGCGCGGGTGAAACAGGCAGCCGTCGGGCCGGTCCAACTGCCCCGGCACCACGCCGGGAATGGACGGCAGGCGGCGGCCGCTGTGCCGTCCGGGCAGCGCATCCAGCAGCGCCTTGGTATACGGATGGCGCGGGGCGCGGAACAGTTGCCGCACACTCCGGCTTTCCACCTGCTGGCCGGCGTATTGCACCACCACCCGTTGCGCGCTCTCCGCCACCACGCCCATGTCGTGGGTAATCAGCACCAGCGCCATGCCGGATTCCTCTTGCAAGCGGGCCAACAACTCCAGAATCTGCGCCTGAATGGTCACATCCAGGGCGGTGGTGGGCTCGTCGGCGATGAGCAACCTGGGCCGGCAGGCGATGGCCATGGCGATGCTCACCCGCTGGTTCATGCCGCCGGAAAGTTGGTGCGGATAAGCGGCCAGGCGCGCCTCGGGCTCCGGAATGCCCACCTGCGCCAGCAGACGGATGGCGTGTTGGCGGCGCTCGGCGCGGCGCTCTTTGGTGTGGGCGGCGAGGGTTTCGGTGAGTTGAAAACCCACCGTGAAACACGGGTTCAGCGCGCTCATGGGCTCCTGAAATATCATCGCCATGTCGCGGCCGATGATTTCGCGGCGCGCGGCGGCGGTGAGGGTTTGCAGGTCGCGGCCGGCGAACTGCATGCGCTCGGCCTGCACCGTCGCGGTCCACGGCAACAGCCCCATCACCGCCAACATCGCCACCGACTTGCCGGACCCGGACTCGCCCACCACCGCCACCACCTCGCCCTGCTCCACCGTCAAGTCGACATCCTCCACCGCGGTGAAACCGCCGTGGGCGGTGGCGAAAGTCACGCTCAGGCCGCGAATGTCCAACAGCGCGCTCATGAGCGTTTCAGCCGCGGGTCCAGGGCGTCGCGCAGGCCGTCGCCCATAAGGTTGATGGAAAGGACGGTGATTAGAATCATCAGCCCGGGAAAAGTCACCGCCCACCACGCGCGCAGAATGAGGTCGCGGGAGTCGGCCAACAGCGTGCCCCACTCCGGCGTCGGCGGTTGCGCGCCCATGCCGAGAAAGCCGAGGGCGGCGGCATCCAAAATGGCGGTGGAGAAACTCAGCGTGGCCTGCACAATCAGCGGCGCCATGCAGTTGGGCAGCACCGCGCTGAACATCAGGCGCGCGGTGCCGGCGCCGGCGACGCGGCTGGCGGTGACATAGTCGCGCGACTTTTCGGCCAGCACCGAGGCGCGGGTCAGGCGGACGAAGTGCGGCAGAATCACCACCGCCACCGCAATCATGGCGTTGCCCAAACTGGGCCCGAGAATCGCCACCAACACCAAAGCCAAAAGCAGACTGGGGAAGGACAAGATGACATCCATCACCCGCATGATGGCGGTCTCCACCACGCGCCCGGAAAAGCCGGCCACCAGGCCGAGCAGAACGCCGAAAGTGAGCGACAGGACCACGACAATGCAGCCAATCAGCAGCGAATACTGCGCGCCGTGGATGAGGCGCGACAGCATGTCGCGGCCCACCGCGTCGGTGCCGAGGGGAAACGTCCAACTGCCGCCGTCCTGCCATGCCGGCGGCTGCAACAGGTGGTCGCGAAACTGCTCCACCGGCGAGTGGGGCGCGATGA
>RKSH01000081.1 GCA_007570945.1 Gammaproteobacteria bacterium
AAACTGCTGTGCACTTTGGGAGAGCGGGAGGGCGGCGAATAAAAAATGGAAATTTCACCCATATGGGTGATTGCCCCGGCCCGCAGCAGGACGATAATCGCCACCGCACTCCAGAAGCTCCTCTCCGGTCCTGAAAGAGGCCGGCCGTCATCAACATTAACCCGAGGAAAGTCCAATGAAAATTAAATTCAACCTGTTCATGGCGCTGTTCTTTTGCGGCATGGCTTTCAGTGCGCCGGGTTTTGCGCAACAGAACTGTATGCAAACCCCCAATGCGCCAATCTTTGGGATTTGCGTAATGGTGCTTCCTTACACGGGGCAGACGCTTGATTCCAGATTCCCCACGGTGATATCTGCCAATTTCAGCAGCGCCGAGGAGATGATTGATCAATTGGACTTCCGTGCGTTACAAGCCGGATTCGGCGGGAATTATCGAGACCCCGACCAGTCTCCTTTCGGGGGGGCAACCGGGGGGCGGTCGGGCATCACCTCTACGATTTATTTTCGTGGAATACGGATGGAAATCTCGTCTCCCGCAACCCCAAATGCCGGTACCACCACCACGATTCGTTTTCAAGTTCCGGACCTGGACGTGGACGAGATGTTCAGCGGGGCATCCAGGGATGCCGCGGTGGACAATCTGGAAGATTTCCTCGAAAAAGACGGCGGCGACATAATCAACCGCATCAACAAACGTCTGGCCGAGGTTTCGCCGGTGGACCCGCTGGCCGGAAATCCGAGCAGTTTGATGGGGACGATGGTGGATGGCGCGTTTCAGGAGGGAGCCGACCCGACGGCAACAGCGGCCGCTGAGGTGGGCGCAACTCGGGATAATTTCTTTGGCACTGGTGTGCATTTGGGACGTTATGCCCAAGGCGGCCGGGATGTGAACACCTATACATTGCCGCTGCGCTACACATTTGACCGGCAATCAGGCAATACCGTGTCGCTGAGGATGCCAATCTCATACCAGGATGCGCAGGGCGCGGCCTCATTTAAACTTGGTTTCGGCGTGTCCTACGGTCGGGCGATGAATGAACGGTGGACGTTGACGCCCGGAGTGGAATACGGGCTGGTCGCCTCGGCGGACCTGGTTAGCGCCGGGCAGGTCGGTTCATTCACGTTGACCAGTTTGTATAAATTTGACGGGCCGCGGAACTTCACCATCGGCGTTGCAAATATGGCGGGCTACTACAAAACTTTTCCCATCAAACTGGATGACGTCAAAATTGACCCGGATATTGCAAACCAGGTGGTTAAAAACGGCGTCATCATGGAAAGAAAAATCGGCGCCGGCGGCAAACAAGCACATCTGAAAGCCTACCTGACCGACACCAGGTTTTTCGGCGACAAGCTTTATGCTGACCAATACAATGAAGCCGGCGTTTTTCTCACCAGAGTTAAAGACGGCGGCGGTGGCGGCAACCGTCTGGGGGTGAATGTGAAATACCTTTTTTCGACGCAGTCCGACAACGACGTCAAGGGACTCAGTTTTTCCCTCTCCTATAATTTTTAAGGCCAAGACCGGACAAGGCAACCGCCGAGAAAGCGCGCCGCGCTGTCCAATCCGTGTTCGTTGCGGGCAACGGCGGCGGCGCGCCGCCCCATCCGCCGGCGCAGGGCGGGGTTGTGCAACAGGCGCGCAACGGCGGCGGCGAAAGCGGCGGTGTCGCCCTGGGGCGCCAGCAGGCCGGTCTCGCCGTGGCGCACGATTGCGGCAACGCCGCTGCCGCCGCCGTCACCGGCCGCCACCGGCAGGCCGCAACTGTGCGCCTCCAGCAGCGCCATGCCCAGGGCCTCATTCACCGCCGGCCAGACGAACACGTCGCCGGCGGACAATGCCTCGGTGACGCCGCCCTCCCCGAGTTCCCCGGCAAACACGGCGCGGCCGCCGAGGACGGCGAAGATTTTTTCCACGTCGCCGCGCGCACCGCCATCACCCACCACCAACAACTGCCAGTCATCGCCGCGCAAAGTTTGCAGCGCATCGGCGAGGATGCGGTACGAGCACAGTTTGTCGCCGTCGCGCATCATCGCCACCGTCACCAGCCAGGTTTTTTGAACGTCCATTTTGTAACGCAGTGCCAATTTTTTTCTGGTGGCGGATTTTTCCGGCAAAGTTTCCGGTGCGGCAAGAAACGGCTTCATGCGGACGATTTTTTCCTCGCCGCCGAGCGCGGCGCGCAGGCCGGGAACATCGCGCGGGTTCAGGGTGAGGATTTTTTTTGCCGCGCGGAGGCACGCAAGGGTTTGGCGGTGGCCGGCGTCCCACGGTCCGCCGGCCTGTTTTGCCGCAACCGAGGCCTCGGCGATGAAATAGGGGACGCCCCAAGCGCGGCTGACCGCGGCGCCGAGATGGTCCGGGGCCTTGTGGTAGGCGTGGTAGGTGAACCACGCATCGGCGCGCGCGGTTTTTTTTAATTCTTCCGCGATTTGCCGGCCGCGCCGCGCAAGTTTTTCCCGCCGGCCGCCGCCGCCGTCCCAACTGCGAAATTCGGAGGCGGTGAAAACGTCAAAGCCGGCCAGGCCAAGCGCGCGCAAAAAAAGCCGCGCGATGCGGCGGTCGCCCGACGGGCGCGGGTGGCCGGGCGGTTTCATGGGCGCGTAAAAAGCGACTCTCATCACGCGCCGAATTTTTCCATCAACCGGTCAATGCCGCGCTCCAGCGGAAATTCCGCGCGCACTTTTTTAAACCCGGCGGCGGCCAGCCTTGCGCGCAACCCGGCGTCACCCATGAGCCGCCGCAACGCGCGCGCCAGTTCGGCCTCGTCGTTTTGCGCCACCAACAGGCCGGTTTCGCCGTGGTCAATTAATTCCGGAATGCCGGACACGCGGGTGGCGATGCAGGCGACGCGCTGGCTTTGCGCCTCCAGCAGAACATTGGGCAGGCCGTCGCGGTCGCCGTCGCCGCTGATGCAACTGGCCAGCACAAAAATATCGGCGGCGCGGTAGGCCTGCAAAACCGCCGCCGAATCCTGCGCGCCGCGCCAGTGGATGCGCCTTGCCATGCCGAGGCGCCGGGCGCGGCGGCGCAATTGGCCGAGCAGCGGGCCGCCGCCGATATGGGTGAAGCGCCAGTCCAGGTCCTGAATGCGGGCGAGGGCGCGCAGCAGAACCTCGTGGCCTTTTTTCGGCACCGCGCGGCCCACGGACAGCAGTTGCAATGTGCGCGGCGGTGGTTGCGACGTCGAAAGTGCTGGTTGCGACGTGGAAGGCGGTGCATGCGGAGCCGGCAATGGCGGTTGCGGAGCGAAAGACGGTGACTCCGACTCGGGAGGCGCAAACTGCACGGTGTCCAATCCGTGGTATACCAGCGCCACCTGCCCCGGCCGCGACTGCAGGCGGCTGAGGAACTCGGCGTTGTGGCGCGTGCAGGTGACCAGCCAGGCGCAGGTTTTCAGTTTCTCGCGCATCTCGCCCTCACCCTGCGTCCAGATGTCCTTGGCGTGCGCCGAGCAACTCCACGGCAGGCCGCTGAGCAATGATGCATAGCGCGCCACCGAGCCCGGGGTGTGAAAAAAATGCGCGTGCAGGTGTTTGATGTCGGAATCAAGTTCGGCAATCAAAACCAGCGCCTGGCCGAAACGCCGCGCGCGGTTGCGGGTGAAGTCGCGCCGCAGGTCGCGCACAAAAGCGCGCCATGCATGGCGGTGGCCGGGCCGGCGCGACACTTGGCGCCAGGCGCGCAGCACCCGCAGCGGCTCGCGGTGCAAATATTCCGGCAGGTAGCGCGGCACGGCGCGGATTTTGTCGTGCAGCGGATGGCGCGCGCGGTCGGTGGGGCGGCGCAGGGAGTAAATGCGCACGTCCAGCCCGCGTTGCTCCAGCGCGTGAATCTCGCGCGTGATAAACGTCTCCGACAGGCGCGGATAGCCTTTGAGCAGGAACGCAACGGCGCCCACCGCCCCCACCCTCACCCGCTCGGCGGCGGCGGCGCCGGGCGCGGCGCGGTTGTGCTATAAAACACCTCCGGCCGCACGGCAAATTGCGCGACAAAACGCGCAGGCATTATGGAGCCGTCCATTTTTCGTTACATCCTCCGCCACACCCGGCTCGAGCAGATTTTCCTCATCGTGCTGACCGGCGTGTCCATGCCGTTTGTGTATTTCTCGCTGGAGATTCCGAAACTCATCATCAACGACGCCATCGGCGGCGGCCCGGTGGCGCACCGGATTCCGCTGCTGGGCCTGGAGTTCGGCCAGGTGCCGTATCTGCTGCTGCTGTGTTTCACGTTTCTCGCGCTGATTATTCTGAACGGCGCGGTTAAATATTACATCAACGTGTACCGCGGCGCCCTGGGCGAGCGCATGCTGCGGCGGTTTCGCTATGAGTTGTATGTGCGCATCCTGCGGTTTCCGCTGGCCCACTTCAAGCGCGTTTCCGGCGGTGAAATCATTCCCATGATCACGGTGGAAACCGAGCCCCTGGGCGGCTTCATCGGTGACGCTTTCGCGCTGCCGGCGTTTCAGGGCGGGCTGCTGCTGACTTATCTGGCGTTTATTTTTGTGCAGGACCCGTGGCTGGGGCTGGCCGCGGTGGCGCTGTACCCGCCGCAAGTGTGGCTGATTCCAAAACTGCAGCGCAAGGTGAACAACCTCGGCAAACGGCGCGTGCAGACGGTGCGCAAACTGTCGGAAAAGATCGGCGAGTCGGTTTCCGGCATCACCGAGATTCACGCCCACGACACCTCCCACTACGAGCGCGCCGATGTGGCGCACCGGCTGGGTCTGATCTACCGCATTCGTTTTGAAATTTACCGGCGCAAATTTTTCATCAAGTTTATGAATAATTTTCTCGCGCAGTTGACGCCGTTTTTTTTCTACTCCATCGGCGGCGTGTTTGTGCTGCAGGGCGACCTGACCCTGGGCGCGCTGGTGGCGGTGCTGGCGGCGTACAAAGACGTGCTGGCGCCGTGGAAGGAGCTGTTGAAGTATTACCAGACCAAGGAGGACGTGCGCATCAAGTACACCCAGGTGGTGGAGCAGTTCCAGCCTGAGAACATGTTCGCCGCCGAGTTGCAGGAGGCCGACGCCGATGCCGGCATGAAACTCGGCGACCGCCTGAGCGGCGTCAACATCGGCTACAGCGAGGATGATTTTGTGCACAGCGTGGAGGGCGCCAATTTCAAGCTCGCCCTCGGCGGCCAGACCGCGGTGGTGGGCGCCAACGGCAGCGGCAAGGACGACCTGGCGCGGCTCATCGGCCGCCTGGTCAGGCCCACCGCCGGCCGCCTGAGCATGAACGGCGACAGTCTGGAGCGGCTGCCGGAAGCGGTCACCGGCCGCCGCATCGCATATGTGGGCGCCGAGTCTTTTGTCTTCTCCGGCTCGGTGCGCGACAACCTGTGCTACGGCCTGAAGCACCGTCCCCTGGCCGAGGCGCGGTACGACGAGCAGGGCGCAAAGCGGCGCCGGGAAATAATCGCCGATTCCAGGGCCAGCGGCAACACCGCCGATGACATTAACGCCGACTGGATCGACTACGCCGCCGCCGGCGCCGCCGATGCCGGCGAATTGGACCTGCGCATCGGCGAGGTGCTGGAAGTGTGCGCCCTGAGCGGCGACATTTTCGAACTCGGGCTGCAGGAACCGGTGGACCCGGCCGCCAACCCCGGCCTCAGCGCCAAGATTCTGGAGGCGCGCCAGGCGCTGCGCCACAAGTTGCAGCAGGAGGAGTTCGCATCGCTGGTGGAGTTGTTCGACCGCGACCAGTACAACACCAACATGTCGGTGGCCGAAAACCTGCTGTTCGGCTCGCCCATCGGCGACGGCGTGGACTTCGCCAACCCGGCCGCCAACCCGCTGGCGGCCAAGGCGCTGGAGGAGGCCGGGCTGGGCGGCGAGTTCATCCGCATCGGCAAAAAACTGGCCGAAATCATGCTGGACATGTTCGCCGATGTGGCGCCGGACAGCGACTTGTTTGAGCGCTTTAGTTTCATCAGCGCCGACGACCTGCCGCTGTTCACCGCGCTGCTTAACCGGGTGCGCGCCGGCGAGGGTGAGGGCGGCGGTGAAAATTTGTCCGCCGAGGACCGCGCGATGCTGATGTCGCTGCCGTTTAAGCTCACCGTCGCCCGCCACCGGCTGGGCTTAATCGATGCGGCGATTCAGGAGCGCCTGGTGCGCGCGCGCAAGAGTTTGTTTCAATCCCTGGGCGATGACAACGGGCGCATTGAGTTTTTCGATCCGCGGCGCATCAACCCGGCGATTCCGCTGCAAGACAACATTCTGTTCGGCCGCCTCGCCTACGGCCAGGCGCAGGCGCGCGCCAAAGTGGGCCAACTCATCCGCGACACCGTCACCTCCCTCGGCGTGCACACCGACATCATCCGCGCCGGCCTGGAATACGACGCCGGCGTGGCCGGCTCGCGCCTGCCCATTCCGCTGCGCCGCAAACTGGTGGTGGCCCGCTGCCTGCTCAAACGCCCCGACCTGCTCATCGTCAACGGCGCCACCGGCGGCCTCGACCCGGCCGCCGAAAAAGCCCTGCTCACCAGCGTCGCCGAACACATGCGCGGCCGCGGCTTAATCTGGGTGCTGGACCAGCCGCAATTGGCCGAGCATTTCGAAGAGGCCCTGCTGATGAACCGCGGCCGGGTGGAACGCCAGGGCCCGGCGGCGGAGGTGATGGACAGCGCGGCCTTCAAGGCGCTGGCGGCTTGAAGGCCCGTCATAAAGGCCGGCAATTTTGTTTTGCTTTCGGGAATGGGCAAATGCCTGCTTGACACCGGTATCGCTGTGTTGCATTATGCTTCTCGTCTTGCCTGTTCCGTCTCGATGGAACAGGTGAATTTTGCATTTCCACATTATTGGCCGCGGAGATACCAGGGGATTTCGGTCTCGAGGGTGAGGGCGGCTGTCGGCAGAGTATTGTATATCCGCTCCGGCTGTGTAACCGGGCAATAACACGGGCAAGGCGATGTATGCACATGTGAAGCGCCTTTTTCAGTTTGGCGAGGCCGGTGGTCCATTCATTGGACTGATTTTGTTGTGCGTGGTTTTTTCGCTCGCGTCTGAGCATTTTCTCTCGGCGCGCAATGCCCTTAACATTCTGGACCAGATTACAGTGCTGGGTATCCTTGCCATCGGCATGACGGCGGTCATCATAATCGGGGGCATTGATTTGTCGGTGGGGTCAGTGCTGGCTTTTGCCACGATGACACTCGGTTGGCTTATGCGGGATGGCGGATTTCCGTTGCCGGTTGCGATTGTCCTGGCAATTCTGGCGGGGGGCGGATGCGGTGTGATTTGCGGACTGTTGATCACCATCGGAAGACTCCCGCCGTTTGTGGCCACTTTGGCGATGCTGTCCGGCGCGCGCGGCTTGGCAAACATTCTTACTGACGGGAGGCAAATTATCGGCTATCCGGAATGGTTCAGCGAATTGGCCACGGTGCGCCACTTTGGCTTTTTGTCGGTCACGATGAGTGTTTTTATTGTGCTGGCGATTCTGGGCTGGGTGTACCTGCGTTTTCGGGCGGGGGGCCGCAACCTCTATGCAATTGGCGGCAATTCAGAGGTGGCGCGGTTGGCGGGGATCCGGGTGCGGCTGGCCAACATCTGGGTGTATGCTTTCTCCGGGCTGCTGGCCGGGGTGGCCGGGGTGGCATTGGCGGCAAGGCTGGATTCTTCGCAGCCCAGCGCCGGCTTCACCTACGAATTGGATACCATTGCCGCGGTGGTTATCGGTGGCGCGAGTTTGAGCGGAGGCAAAGGCGGTATGGGCGGCACCATTGTCGGTGTGTTTATTATCGGCGTATTGCGCAACGGCCTCAATTTGCTCGCCGTTTCACCTTTTGTACAGCAGATTGTTATCGGCGCGGTCATCGCCATTGCAGTGATGATGGATACGCTCGGACGCCGCCGGCGCGGTTGAACTCACCGTGTTTCAGGCGTGCTATGATTCCCCCACAGGCCCTCAATTGGGCGCCTGATTCTTTAACCGCATAAAATTCGGAGGAAACCATGTTTAAAAAATTCATTATGGCCGCAACCGTGGCCTCGTTGCCGCTCGCTTCGTCTGTGCAGGCGCATGACCAAAAATACACCATCGGTTTGGCGGTGGCCAATCTGCAGGCTGACTTCTTCAATTTCATCAAGGAGTCGGCGGAGGAAGAGGGCGACCGGCTTGGCTACGAAATTATCACCGTTGATGCCGGCGGCGACTCTGCAAAACAAGTCAGCCAGATTCAAGATCTCATCACGCGGGAAGTTGATGCATTGATCTATATTCCGGCTGGGGCAACTGCGGCAGATGTGCCGGTACGCGCGGCGAAGAAAGCGGGTATTCCCGTGGTCAATGTGGACCGCAACACCCAGTCTCCCCCCGGCGACACTTTTATCGCCACTGACAGCGAGGAAGCCGCGCGTATCCTGGGTGAGTACGTTGCCGAGGTTACCGGTGGAAAAGGCGTCGTGGGGGTTGTGCAGGGTCAGTTGGGGACCACTCCCGAGATTGCCCGTGACACCGGCTTTGAAAAAGCGCTGGCAAACTACCCCGGGCTGAATACGGTGGAGAAGCAGGCCAGCAAAGGCTGGCACCACGATGAGGGCGTCTCCATCGGGCAGGATCTTTTGCAGCGCAATCCCGACATCAACGTCATATTCGGGCGCGCTGATGCCCTGGCCATGGGGGCGGCGCAAGCCGTCAGGCTTGCCAATGTAAGCCACGATGTGCTGGTTGTCGGTTTTGACGGCGACCGGGAAGGGCTTATCGCAGTCAAACAAGGTCGTTTGGCCGCGACAATGACTCAACAAACCAAATTGATGGGAAGACTTGCCGTGCGGTTTGCGGTGGATTTGATTGAAAATCGCTTCGTTCCGGCCGAGATGCTGCTGGATGCGACTTTGACCACCAAAGAAAACGTCGACCGCTTTATTGAGGTCCATCCCTAGGCAAGTTGCCGGCTCGTGGACACGGAAAGCGCAAACCGTGGTTTTTCCGCCCGCGGCCTGGGTAAACGCTACGTCCAGACCGAGGTCCTGGTGGACTTTGGTCTGGACGTGCGCCCGGGCGAAATCGTCGCTCTCCTGGGTGAGAACGGCGCTGGCAAATCCACCGTTTCATCTATCATTGCCGGCGTGATACAGCCGGATTCCGGACATATGACATGGCGCGGGCGTCCATATGCTCCGGCCGCGCCGGGTGATGCCATCGCGGCGGGTATCGGGCTTATCCACCAGGAGATTCGGTTGCTGCCGGATTTATCCATCGCGGAGAACGTGTTTGTTGGCCGGTTGCCTGTCCGTAATGGTGTGGTGGATCGTGAAAAAATCAATAGCGCCGCCGGGAGGCAATTACGCCGCCTGGGCTTGGATGCGCCGCCATCGTGCCCGGTGCGGATGCTGCGAGTTGCCGCACAGCAACAAGTGGAAATTGCCAAGGCGCTGTGCCTGCGGTCGAAGTTGCTGATACTGGACGAGCCCACCGCGGCATTGGGCGCTGATGAAACCGACCGTTTGTTTTCTCAGATTCGACGTTTGCGCGAGGATGGCGTTTCTTTCATATATATCAGCCACCGCCTCGATGAAATCCCGCTGATCGCCGATCGAGTGTTGGTGTTGCGTGATGGGCGGCTGGTCTCGCAGCACGACAATGCGCAGACGCCGGTCCATGTCTTGGTCAAGGAAATGGTTGGGCGCAACATGGACAGGATTTTCCCCGAGAGGGACGCCCCGCAAAACGATGTGGCGCTGTCGGTAAAAAACCTGACTGCGGCTGACGGTACCTTTAAAAATGTCAGTTTCAGCGTGCGCCGGGGGGAGATTATCGGCATCGCCGGCATCGTTGGAGCCGGGCGGACTGAATTAATGCGCGCCATCAGCGGCGCTGACTCAATTGCAACCGGGACAATTAAGGTGGATGGCAAAGTTGTCCGCATGGCGGGGCCGCGCGATGCTGTTCGCGCCGGTATTGTTCTGGTGCCCGAGGACCGGAAATTGCAGGGACTGATTTTGGATCACACCCTCGCCAACAATATTGCCGCTGGAAATTTCGATATCTTTGCCCGAAACGGTTGGGCTTGGCCGGGCAAAATCCACGATTTTGCCCATAGTGCAATTCTGCGCGTGGGAGTCAAAGGCGGCCCCGACCAGCGGGTTGGCGAATTATCCGGAGGCAACCAGCAGAAAACCGTTATTGCCAGGTGGGTTTCCCGGTCCCCGCGGGTGTTTATTCTGGATGAGCCTACGCGTGGAATTGACGTGGGTGCGCGCGCGGCAATTTATGATATGATTGCCGGCTTGGCGCGAGCCGGTGCCGCCATCGTTCTGGTTAGTTCTGACTTGGACGAGGTTTTGGGCATGTCGCATCGAACGTTGGTGCTCAGCCGTGGCCGGCAACGGGCAATTCTGGAAGGGACAGAAGCAAACCACGAAACGGTTATTAACCTGGCAACAACCTGAATCCAATCTGAATCTAAGGAGGCGCAACGTGGATATTTTTCGCCTGGATAGGCAATGTGCTTTTGTCACCGGCGCTGGCAGTGGAATTGGCCGGCGCATCGCCATCGCCCTGGCGGAGGCCGGCGCGGATGTGGGCTGTTTCGATTTGACCGACAGTAATGGAATCGAAACCACGGCCGCTGAGATTGGCAAATTAGGGCGTCAATCTATTGTGCTAAGAGGAGATGTCACTTGCGCCGCTGATTTGGCGGTTGCCATTGATAAAACCGAGCATGAGATTGGCCCGGTGTCGGTTGCCGTCAACAGCGCCGGCATCGCCAACGCGGCCCCGGCTGAAAACATGGAAGAAAGCCAATGGAAGCAAATGTTGGAGGTGAATTTGACCGGGGTTTTTCTCTCTTGCCAGGCCGAGGCCCGGGTAATGCTGTCGCGCGGTACCGGGTCTGTGGTCAATATTGCGTCCATGTCCGGGACGATTGTCAACCGCGGGCTGTCCCAGGCCCACTACAATGCGTCCAAGGCGGGTGTGGTTCACTTATCAAAAAGTCTGGCGATGGAATGGCGTGAACGCGGTGTTCGCGTCAACTCCGTGAGTCCCGGTTACACCGCCACTCCGATGAATTTGCGTCCTGAAGTGGCCACACAAGTTCAGCGCTTCGAGGCTGATACGCCATTGGGCAGGATGGCCACCACGGAAGAAATCGCCTGGCCGGTGGTTTTTCTTGCCTCTCCCGCCGCTTCTTTCTGCACGGGTTTGGATTTGGTTATAGATGGCGGTTTTACCTGCTGGTGAGAAGCCGTGGGGCTAGGACATGATCAAGCCGCCGTCTACATTGATGGTTTGGCCGGTGATATAGGCCGCATCGTCGGAGGCGAGAAATGCAACCAAGCCGGCCACATCCTCGCCGGTCCCGGCGCGCATCATCGGAATGTTTTTAACCCATGACGCCATTAACTCACCGGGCTGATAGTTGCCCAGCAAAGCGCCCCATGCCTTGTCATTGTACGCCCACATCTCGGTGTCAATAATGCCGGGGCAAAAGGCGTTAACGGTGATGTTGTCCGATGCCAGCTCTTTTGCCAAACTCTGGGTGATTCCAACCACACCGAATTTGCTGGCGGCATAGTGAGGGGTGTAAATAAACCCTTGGCGCGCCTGTCCCGAAGCGGTGTTAATCAGGCGTCCCCCCCGGCCGCGTTTCTTCATGCGGACGGCGGCCGCTTGACAGCAGAGAAACACCCCTTTGGTATTGACCTCCATAATCATGTCCCACTCCGCCGCGGTCATGTCCTCTAATTTGGCGATAGTGATGACCCCGGCATTTTGCACTGATATATCCACGCCGCCGAAGTTACGTTCGGCCTCGTCATAGATTTTATGCACCTGCGCCGCCTCTCTCACATCCGCGACCACGACGATGGCCTCACCACCGTTGGCGCGGATTTCAGACGCGACTTCCTCGGCTCGTTCTTCGTTGGCACTCACGACAACCCGGGCGCCTTCTGCGGCAAATCGCAAGGCAATTGCGCGGCCAATGCCACGGCTGCCACCCGTGACAACCACAACTTTTTCCTCAAAACGGCGCATGTTCATTTTTCCACCTCGGCCACTGCCCTATTTTTAGAATCAGCAATCACATTATACGCCGGCGTATCACAATCCACCATGGTTTTTTCCGCCGGTCAGGAATCCATGATGTTTCTGACCTTAAGCGTGCCGCCGCCGTCACCGCCGCCGCCAAGTTGCATGCCCAGGGGGTCGACTTTGAAGGTGCGGATGATGCTGGGGTAGAGGCTTTTGAAATCCAGCAGGAGAACGTTGCGGTAGAGGCCGGGGCGGGAGTCGAGGACGTAGCCGCCGGGGCTGGATTCGGCGTTGGCGGCGCGGGCCGGATCCAGGTCGGGGGCGACGTAGCCGGCGCGGTGGAGGCGGGGGAGGTAGAGATTGTCAAAAGCGGCCACCGAGCCGCCGTGACGGCCGAGGGCGAGGCCGGTGAGGGTGGCGCGGGAGGCGGCGAAGTTCACCAGGTCGGTGCGGGCGAAAATCTCGCGCACCAGCCGGCAGTCTTCCAGGTTGTAGTGCGCCAGTTCAAACTGCGCGTCGCGGTACAGGCGTTCAATTTCGCCCATCTTGTCCCCGCCATCCGCCAGCGCCTTGCCGCGGCCCAGCAGTTGGCGGGCGACAAACTCCAGACGGAAACTTTCAAAATTCCAGAACGCGGCGCGCAATGTTTCAATGCCGTCCAGAACCACCCGGCCGGGCAGGCGCGCGATGCCGGTTTGAGCGGGGTTTTCCTGCCGCACAACCGCCGCGCGCTCGCCGCCGCGCGCGATGTCAAAAGGAACATTGAGCCGCGCGCATGCGCGCTGGAGAACGTCGAGGTCAAAGTTAATCACGTTCCAGCCAATCAGAACGTCGGGGTCGCGAAGCCGCAGCCAGCGGAAAAATTCAGTGAGCAGTTGTGCTTCGTCGCGCACAAAAACCACCGGCAGGCCGCCGCGGGTGGCGCCGCCCTTTTTTTGCGCGCCGTCGTTGACCACGAAAACTTTTTCGGCGGCGTTGTCGGCGGCGGCGGCGGAATAGAGGCGGCCGTCGCGGCCGGTTTCAATATCCAGCGACAGAACGCGAAACACCGGCTTGTGCGATGCGCGGCGCAGGCGCGGGTCGGTGAAGACGGTGAAGCCGTCCTGGCGTTGCGCCTCGCCGTGCACGGTGAACGCGCCGGTGATGAAACGTTCCATCAGAAAACGGTCGGCCGGCTTGACGTCGGATTCGTACAAAGCGATGCCGTGGTGCCGCGCGCGGTGGCGGAACTCCAGCAGGTCGGACTGGCGCGAAAAATACATCGCGTCGGCGTCACCGCCGTCCAGTGTTTTAAGTTTCAGCCGGCGGCGGCGGTGGTTTTGCGCGAGGGCGGCGATTTTTTCATCGCTGATGGCGCGGGGAATAAAGCACACCGCCTGCTGGCCGCGCAGGTGAATGCGCGCCGGCCGGCCTTCGCCGCCGCCGGCCCACAGCACCACTTCAAGCCCGGCGGCGGTGTCGCGCCAGTGGCGGGTGAGCAGGAACAGCGGCGCGGCGGAGTTTTGTGGCATAATGCAGGTCCTTGAAGAACACATTTTACCGACAGCGGGGAGGCGCCGTGATGAACGCCAAAACCATGCAGAGCAAGAAAGAAAAAAAATCAACCGCGGGTGAAGCCGGGCGCCGGCACTACTTCACCCTGCACGACAACATGACCGGCAGGTCCTACGAACTGCCGCTACTGGAAGGCACCGAAGGACCGCGGGTGGTGGACATCCGCAAACTGTACGCCGAGGCCGGGGTGTTCACCTACGACCCCGGCTACACCTCCACCGCCTCGTGCACCTCCGAGATCACTTTCATCGACGGCGACAAGGGCATTTTGCGCCACCGCGGCTACGCCATTGAGGAACTGGCGGAAAACACCGACTACCTGGATGTGTGCTACCTGCTGCTCTATGGCGACCTGCCGTCGCCGGCGCAGAAAGCCGAGTTCGACCACACCATCACCCGCCACACCATGTTGCACGAACAACTCATGGCGCTGTTCAAGGGCTTTCGCCGCGGCGCCCATCCCATGGCCATCATGGTCGGCGTGGTGGGCGCGCTGTCGTCGTTCTACCATGACGGCTCCGACATCAGCGATCCCATGCAGCGCATGGTCGCCTGCCACCGGATGATTGCAAAAATGCCGACCATCGGCGCCTGCGCATACAAGTATTCCCTGGGCCAGCCTTTCGTGTACCCCAGCAACGACCTGGACTATGCCGCCAACCTGCTGAAGATGCTGTTTGGCGTGCCCACCGAGGAGTACGTGGTGAATCCGGTGCTGGCCAAGGCGATGAACCGCATTTTAATTCTGCACGCCGACCACGAGCAGAACGCCTCCACCTCCACCGTGCGCCTGGCCGGCTCCTCCGGCGCCAACCCCTTTGCGTGCATTGCGGCCGGCATCGCCTCGCTGTGGGGGCCTGCGCACGGCGGCGCCAACGAGGCGGTACTCAGAATGCTGAGCGAAATCGGCGAGCGGAAAAACATTGCGAAATTTATCGCCCGCGCCAAGGATTCCAAGGACGGTTACCGCCTGATGGGATTCGGCCACCGGGTGTATAAAAATTACGACCCGCGCGCCAAAGTGATGCGTGAGAGTTGCCACGAGGTGCTGGGCGAACTTGGCATCGACGACCCGCTGCTGGAAGTGGCGATGGAGTTGGAGAAAATCGCCCTGCAGGACGAATATTTCGTCAAGAAGAAACTCTACCCCAACGTGGATTTTTACTCCGGCATCGTGTTGCGGGCGATGGGTTTTCCGCCGAGCATGTTCACGGTGGTTTTTGCCATCGGCCGCACGGTCGGCTGGATCGCCCACTGGAAAGAAATGATCAGCGACCCGGAAAACAAAATCGGCCGCCCGCGCCAGCGTTACAACGGCAAAAAAGAGCGCAAGTTTGTCGCCGTGGACACCCGCGAGCAGGGCAAGGAAAGCGCGCTCAGCGGGCTGAGCTGGCTGTGGCGCGGATGAAAAACTCAGCGGTAAATTTTTGACTCGGGGTAAAACGCCAGCCAGGCAAAAGCAAAGTGCACGCCGCTGTCCACCGGCGCCAGGGATTTTCCCTTAAGCGGCCCGGCGGTGGCCTGGCCCAGGATATTCCACGCCGACCGCGTCGCGCGGTCCAAAATTTTTCCGCCGCGAAACACGAAAAACAATTCCCGCCCATCCACCACGCGGCTGAATGCGCCGGCCGAGAGAATTTTTCTTGAGGCGGCGATCTCGGCTTCATCCAGCGCCGACAGGGTGCCGAATTTGCCAAGGGCGACGATTTTTTCAGCGCCAACGGTGTCGTTGATGACTTTTTTCTCGCGCAGCACGGAAAACGGATACAGCGTTCTTTGCCCGGCGCTGTGCACGCTCAGCACCCGCGCAACCGGCGGCAGGCGCGGGTCGGCCGGCTGGTCCAGCAGAAACGGCTGGCCGTCGGTGGTGTCGTAGCCGCGGTAGGGATTGCGCCCGTAGGGGCGGGTGAAGCCGGTGTCGCGCGAGAGAATCTCGCCCTCGGGGTAGGCGGCGCGAAAGTCGGCGTAGGAAACAATGTCCGACGGCACGCGGCGCAACCGTGCGCCGGCGTAATGGCCGACGATGGCGCCGCCGGTGAACTGCTGCCACCAACTTTCGCTCTGGCGGTCGTACATCACCAGGTCGCTGCGGCGCAATTTGCCGGTGGTGCCGAAGTCCAGCAGCGCGCCGTCCACGCGGCGGTCAAACACCATGGAGGCATTGCACAGCGGGCAGAAAGTCACCGCCAGCGGGCGGCCGTCGAAATTATCGTTGACGATTTCGTGGAAGATTAAAATCTGCAGCGGATAGGCGCGGGCTTTTTCCCCGCTGCGCAGCACTATCACCGGCTCGGCGTCGCCCAGCCACCCGGCCTCGGCGTGGCCGATAAAACGCGGCCGGTCAATGGCCGGAATGCCGTCCTTGGGCGGGCCGCCGGAAATGATTTCCGACAAGTCCACCGTCGCCTTGTCAAAATCAGTTTTCCATTCCGCATCTGCAACCGCGGTTGTGCACGCCAGCAGCGCAAAAGCAAACCCGGCGCCCAAAATTTTTTGCGGTGCGTTCATCCGGCTATAATCCGACTTTCCACGCGATTATGTAACCCCCAATATCATGCTTGCAAAAATTCTTTTCACCGCGGCGGTGGTTGTCGCGGTTCTGCTGCTGTTGCGGATGAAAAACATTCGCGGCGCGCGGGAGGATGAAAAACAAAACCGCCCCGGCGCGGCGCTTGCGGTGTGGATTTGCGCCGCCGTTGTTGTCGCTCTGGCCGGGCTGTTTTACGCGCTTTACCACGGTTGAAATGCACAATCTCCCGCGCCTCACCCTCACCCTCATCGGCGCCTGCGTTGTGGTGGAACTGGCCGCGCGCTCGCAATTTGCCGTGGACTTGCGGCCGTGGTTTTTTATCAGCCAATGGCCGGCCGGCCTGCCGGAGATTGCAGAAGGTGAGGTGTGGCGCCTGTTGACGCCGATTTTTCTGCACTTCGGCCTGCCGCATCTGGTGATTAACCTCGCCTGGCTGTGGGCCCTCGGCGAGATGACCGAGCGCGTGTTCGGCGCCGCCGCCCTTGCGTTGCTGGTCGCGGCAACCGGCGTGTTTTCCAACCTGTGCCAGTTCGCCGCCGCCGGCCCGGCATTCGGCGGCATGTCCGGCGTGCTTTACGGTTTGCTGGGATTTTTGTGGATGCAAAGCCGCTTCAACCCCGGCCGCGGCGCGCGACTCGGCAACCCCATCGTGGTTATGATGCTGGCGTGGCTCGTGCTATGCTGGAGCGGCGTGCTGGAAGTTTTCGGCATCCGCGTCGCCAACACCGCCCACGCAACCGGCCTCGCCGCCGGCCTGTTGCTGGGGTTTTTCAGCGCAAAGCTCGGCCGGCGCGGCGCCTGACCAGACCTGGGACAAGACATGAAACTTTTCACCCCCCGACTGCTGTTGCTCCTCGCCCTGGCGGCGCCGCAATTCGCCCACGCCGACATCGGCCGTTTTGTCGGTGTCTACCACGGTTCCCTCAGCGCCCAGGACAGCCCCGACGGAAAAGAACTGCGCCTGCGGGTGGAAGTCAACGAAATCGATGACGGCTTCAACGTGGAATGGAACACCACCGAGGTGCGCGCCGACGGCAAAGTCAAATCCAAAACCTACGCCATTGATTTCATCACCAGCCAGCGCGAAAATATTTTCTCCTCGGCGATGAAGGCAAACCTGTTCGGCAAGCGCGCCGCCCTCGACCCGATGCGCGGCGACCCCTACTTCTGGGGCCGCATCACCGGCGACACCCTCACCGTCTTCGCCCTCTTAATCAATGCCGACGGCGGCTACGAAATCCAGCGCTACGACCGCACCCTGGTCCCCCAGGGCCTGCAACTCCACTTCACCCGCAGCAGCGCGGGAAAAATTATCAAGACGGTGGATTCGCTGCTGGTGCGGGAGGAGTGATGCCGCTGTGGACGCCGGGGGATTGCCGATGGCGGCGGCGAAAACGGGTATACACATTACGACGGTGACCGACCATCAAAATGCTCACCGTCAATGAATCATCGTCAATTTGGTAAACAATCCGATATTCCCCCTGACGAATGCGGTAGCATTCCACATGCCCTTGCAACAACCCGCAGCCTTGTGGGGACGGGGATTGTTTTCCAGATCATCAATACGGTCGCTTATTTGCCGGCGAATTTTTGCAGGTTGTATGGCCGCCAAATCGCCATTGGCGAAATCCGTAATACCGACGTTATGCGACATGGCCTTTACCGACGCGGCCCTTGACATGCCCGGAAATAGCTTTCCATGGAATTCTCGGCCTGTGCATGCGCTCCCGGCAAGTCGCAATATCCCTCCTCCTCTTTGCGCACGAACCCCTCCGCCGCCGTCACCTTCGAGTGCAGCGGGTTGGTTTCGTCGCGCGCGATGGTCTGCAGGCCGAGTTTTGCAACCTCATGCACCACCTCGGACAGCTTCCACTCGGACATTTCTGCAACCAGGTTGAGCTGATAAAGCAGCTCCGGGCCAAAGGACACCATCTTACGCTCACCGCCGGGGGAAATTTTGTTCATAGTCATCCTCCAAAGTGTGCCAAGCCACAAAGAATGCCACTATCCGCCCGCCGCCGCCAAAACCTTCTCCAGCAACTCCCCCGGCTCCTCCGCCACCAACAGCAGGTCGCGGTGCTCCTGGCGGATGAATCCGCTTTGGTTTGCGCCGGCGATGTGTTGCAGGAGGGTGTCGTAGAAGCCGGCCACGTTGAGCAGGCCGCAGGGTTTGCGGTGGAAGCCGAGTTGGCGCCAGGTCCACACTTCAAATAATTCCTCCAACGTGCCGAGGCCGCCGGGCAGGACGATGAAAGCGTCGGACAGTTCGCCCATCAGCGCCTTGCGCTCGTGCATGTTGTTGACCACGCGCAAGTGGTCGGTTGGGTCCGCTTGTTCCTTGGCAATCAGCCGCTCCGGGATGACGCCGGTGGCGCGGCCGCCGGCGGTGCGTACGGCATCGGCGACCGCGCCCATCATGCCGCCGCCCCCGCCGCCATAGACCAGGCCAATGCCGCGCGCCGCCATCAGCCGGCCCAATTGTTCGGCCGCGGCCAGGTATTCACCGCGCGCCCCGGATTGCGCGCCGCAAAAAACGCAGATGGAGTTCACCTACAGCGTCCGCGCTTCAGTGTTGCCGTCCACGCACAGCACCTGGCCGCTGACCAGGCGCGCGCGGTCGGAAATTAAAAATGACACGGTGTTTGCAATGTCGCTCGCGTCCACGAAAGTACGCATGGAAGACTGCCGTTCATATGCGCGGCGGATGTCCTGTTCGGCGATGCCGCGCGCCGCCGACTCGGCGGCAATCACCCGCGCCATGCGCGCACCGTCCACCGA
>RKSH01000183.1 GCA_007570945.1 Gammaproteobacteria bacterium
CCGCCTCAGCCTCACCGCCCGCAAAACCGCCGGGCGGCTGAATCTTGGTTTGGCCGTTGGCATGGGGGACGGACTTGGCACCGCCAATTTGTTGAGCGGGGAGTGGCGTTGGTGACCGTTTAGTCGTCGTCCACCCGCCGGAAGTCGCCCTCCAGCGGCGGGCGGGTGGAGTGCGGCGGCGGGGCGCCGGGGATGCCGCGGGCGATGAAGCGGCGGATGGCCCGGCGGCGCAACGCCGGGGTCAGCAGCAGAAAGCCGGCCGCGTCGGTGACAAAACCCGGCGTCAACAGCAGCGCGCCGGCCATCAACAGGCACGCGCCCTCCAGCATTTCCACCGCCGGCACCACGCCGCTGCGCATGCTGCGGTTGGCGCGCAACAGGGTGCTCAGCCCCTGGGCGCGCACCAACAGCGCGCCGACCGCGGCGGTGAGGACGACGCAAAACACCGTCCATCCGACGCCAATCACGCCGCCGGCCTGGATGAGAATTGCAATCTCCACCAGCGGCACCAGCACGAACAGCAGGAGCAAAAAGCGCAGCGGATTCATCGCGTTTTGTTATGATGCGGACCATTCACCGTGCGGCGCATCATAAGACAAGCCTCGCGGCTTACGCCATGAAAAAACTTCTCGCCGCCTTCGCCGCCGCTTTCACCGTCACCGCCGCCGCCCAAGACGGCGGACTCGGCGACGTCCTGGGCGCCCTCGCCAAATTCGGCGGCGAACAACAATTTTTGCCGGTGGAAGAAGCGTTTCGCGCCAAAGTCACCGCGCTGGCGCCGCACCGGCTGCGGGTGAGTTTTAAGGTCGCGGAAAATTATTACCTTTACCGTGACAAGATTCGCGTGCGCAGTTTGCGCGGCGATGTGCAACTTGTGCCACTGCAACTGCCTCCGGCGGACAAGATTGGCGATCCGTATTTCGGCGACGTGTGGATTTACGACCGCGATGTCGCCATCACCGCCGCCATGGATAAAATCGTCGACAGCCTGCCGCTGGAACTCACCTACCAGGGCTGCGCCAAGGACGGGGTCTGTTACGTGCCGGTCACCGAACGGTGGACGCTGGCCCCGGGTGACGGTGCCGGGTTTAGAAATGACGGCGCCAACGTCTACAGTGGCGGTGTGGACGCCTATGGTGACGGTTCCGCCGGCGAAAATGACGGTTCCTTTTTCGTATACCTGCTCGGCGCTTTCGGCGCCGGCGTGCTGCTCACTTTCACCCCCTGCGTTCTGCCCATGGTGCCGGTGGTGTCGGCGGTGGTGGCCGGGCAGGGCGGCGGCCGCGCACGCGGCGGTTTGCTGGCCATGGTTTATGTGCTCGGCACCGCCGCCGCCTACGCCGCCGCCGGGGCGGTGGCCGGCGCCACCGGCGACCAGTTGCAGGCATTCTTCCAGCACGAATTTTTTCTCATCGCCGCGGCCGCGTTCTTTGCCGCCATGGCGCTGGCCATGTTCGGCGTGTTCCACCTGCAGATGCCGGCCGCCGTGCAGTCGCGCCTCAGTGCCGCCGGCCGCAGCGGCGGAACTTTCGCCGGCGTTTTCATTCTCGGCGCGCTGTCGGCGCTGCTGATTGGCGCCTGCGTGTCGCCGGTGCTGGTGTCGGTGCTGGGAGTGGCGTTGCGCACCGCCGACCCGTTGCTGGGCGCCGCGCTGCTGGCCAGCATGGCGCTTGGCATGGGTTTGATTTTAATCGCCGCCGGTTTCGGCGTCGGCATCGCGGCGCGCCGTTTCGGCGCATGGCTTGACACCGTCAAGCGCGGCTTCGGCGTCGCGCTGCTCGCGGTCGCCATCTACCTGCTCGGCGCGATTCCCGAGGTGCCGGTGCAATTATTGTGGGGCGCACTGTTCATCACCGTCGGCGTGGCCGCATTGCGCGGCCGCATTTTCCCCGCCGCCGGGGGCGCGCAAGTGGCGGCCAAATCCATCGGCGTTTTCTTTTTGGTGTGGGGCGCGGCCGCCACCGCCGGCGGTTTTGCCGGCAACCGCAACCCGCTGCAGCCGGTGGCGGTTCTGTTCACCGATAAAACCGCCGCTGCCGGCCAAAGTCTCGCCATCACCGACACCGCCGCCCTGGAGGACGTCATCGCCGCCGCCGCCGCGTCCGGCAAAAAACTTGCGCTGTATTACCACGCCGACTGGTGCGTGGACTGCGCGCGCCTTGAGCGCACCTTCACCGATGCCGCCGTGGCGCAAACATTGCGTGGCGAGTTTGTGTTTGCCGAGGTTGACCTCAGCGCTTCTTTAGACCCGGGCACCCGCGCGCTGCGGCGCCGGTTTGCGGTGTTCGGGCCGCCGGCGGTTCTTTTGTTCAACGCCGACGGCGTTCTGATGCGGCGCGTTTACGGCTACCGCGATGCCGCCGAGTTTGTCGAAATTTTGCGCGCGCTGTGATGTCGCTGTCCGGCCTGGTTAAAGCGGTCGCATTTGCCGCTGTTGCGGCGGTGGCGTTGTCCGCCGGCCACCACCTGAGCCGCGCGCACTTCGGCGACGGCGCCGCGCGGAATTTTCAACTGGCCGACATTGACGGCAGAATGCACGAACTCAACGGCTACCGCGGGCGTTTTGTGCTGGTCAATTTCTGGGCGCCGTGGTGCGCGCCGTGCCGCGAGGAGGTGCCGTTGCTGATGCGCGCGCGCGCGCGGCACCGCGAAAAGGATTTGCAAATCCTCGGCATCTCCCTGGACGGCGAGGAAAACACGCGCATCTTCCGCGACGAGTTCGGCGTGAACTACCCGCTGCTCGCCGCCGCCAATGCCGGCTCACGCCTGCTTGGCGCATGGCAATCGGGCGGGGCGATTCCGTTCAGCGTCTTAATCGACCGCGCCGGGCGCATCCGCCACCGCAAAAGCGGCGCCTACGCGGCCGGCGAGTTGCAGGAATTGCTGCGGGCGGAACTGCGGTGATTCGGCAAACTCCGCCAATTGTGGGGCGATTTGCGGCGAAATTGGCATTTGTGGACAAGCCGCCGGCGCGCTGGTATAGTGCCGGGCATGAAAACAATCCTTGTCCTCCACGGCCCCAATCTCAACCTGCTCGGCGAGCGCGAGCCGGAACAGTATGGGCGGGCGACGCTGGCCGAGATTGACCGGCAACTGAAAAAGCGCGCCGCCGAATTGCAACTCGCGGTGGAAACTTTGCAGAGCAACGCCGAGCATGAACTGGTGGAGGCGGTGCACCGCGCCGGGCATGGCGGCGCCGATTTTATTTTAATCAACCCCGGCGGCCTCACCCACACCAGCGTCGTGTTGCGCGATGCTCTGCTGGCGGTGGGCGTGCCTTTTATTGAGGTGCACCTGTCCAACATTCACCGCCGCGAATCGTTCCGCCGCCGCTCCTATTTTTCCGACATCGCCCGCGGCACCATCTGCGGACTGGGCGCGCGCGGCTACGAACTCGCGCTGCTCGCCGCCCGTGATGCGCTGTCGCCGGAGGCATCGTGATGGATGTGCGCAAAATTAAAAAACTGATGGACATGCTGGAACAGTCCGGGCTGGTGGAAATGGAAATCCGCGAAGGCGAGGACTCCATCCGCCTGAGCCGCGCCGCGCCGGCGGCAGCGCTGGCGGCGCCGGTTGCCGCACCGGCGGCGGAACCGCGGCCGGCGGCGGCCGAGCCACAACCCGAAACCGAAGTCAGCGGCTTTGCCGTCAAGGCGCCCATGGTGGGCACCTTTTACGCCGCGCCCAATGCCGATGCCGCGCCTTTTGTGCAGGTGGGCGACAAGGTGAAGGTGGGCGACACTCTGTGCATCGTTGAAGCGATGAAAATCTTCAACCAGATTGCGGCCGAGAAAGCGGGCACCGTCACGGCGGCGCTCAAGGAATCCGGCGACCCGGTGGAATACGGAGAGCTGTTGTTTGTCATTGATTGACGGTTGCGATGTTTGACAAACTGGTGATTGCCAACCGCGGGGAAATCGCGCTGCGCATTTTGCGCGCCTGCCGCGAACTCGGCATTAAAACGGTGGCGCTGTATTCCGAGGCCGACCGCGACACCATTTATGTCCGCCTCGCCGACGAGTCGGTGTGCATCGGCCCGCCCAAGGCCGCGCAAAGCTACCTCAACATTCCGGCGGTGCTCAGCGCCGCCGAGGTCACCGGCGCCAACGCCATTCATCCGGGCTACGGCTTCCTCTCCGAAAACGCCGACTTCGCCGAGCATGCGGAGGCCAGCGGATTCATTTTCGTCGGTCCGCGCCCCGACACCGTGCGCCTGATGGGCGACAAGGTCTCGGCGCTCAAGGCAATGACCGCGGCCGGCGTGCCGTGCCTGCCGAACTCCGGCGGCCTGCTGCCGGAAGCGCCGGGCTCTGCCGCAAAAATCGCCGCGCGCATCGGCTACCCGGTGATTATCAAGGCCGCGGCCGGCGGCGGCGGGCGCGGCATGCGGGTGGTGCATGAAGAACAGAAGTTGGCCGAGGCCGCCGCCCTCACCCGCTCCGAGGCGGCGGCCGCTTTCGGCAGCAACCATGTCTATATGGAAAAATATTTGGAGCAGCCGCGCCATGTGGAGGTGCAGGTGATGTCCGACGGCGCCGGCAACAGCGTGTGCCTCGGCGACCGCGACTGCTCCATGCAGCGCCGCCACCAGAAAGTGATAGAAGAAGCGCCGGCGCCCGGCATCGCCGATGCGCAGCGCCGCGACATCGCCGGCAGGTGCATCAAGGCGTGCCGGGAAATCAACTACCGCGGCGCCGGCACTTTTGAATTTTTATACCAGGACGGCGAGTTCTACTTCATTGAAATGAACACCCGCCTGCAGGTGGAGCACACCGTCACCGAGATGGTCACCGGCCTTGACCTGGTCAAGTTGCAACTGCGCATCGCCGACGGCGGCCGGCTGCCGGCTGCTGCAAAAAACGCGCGGTTGCGCGGCCATGCGCTGGAGTGCCGCATCAACGCCGAGGACCCGGCCACTTTCGCGCCGTCGCCGGGGCGCATCACCCGCTACCACCCGCCTGGCGGGCCCGGCGTGCGCGTGGACTCGCATGTGTTCAGCGACTACCAGGTGCCGCCGTTTTACGATTCCATGATCGGCAAAATCATCAGCCACGGCGGCAGCCGCGAGGAGGCGATTTTGCGCATGCGCGGCGCCCTCGCCGAGACGGTGGTGGAGGGCATCGCCACCAACATTCCGCTGCACCTGTCCATTCTTGAGGACGCCGCTTTTGCGCGCGGCGGGGCGAATATTTTTTATCTGGAAAGCAAACTGGCGCGCGGCAAATTGACCGCGGGCGCGGGTTGATGTTTAATCGCGCGCTGAACACAAGGCACCGGTGAGGGTGATGCTCTACGCGCAATGCACTTCGTGCGAGGCGATTTTTCAGGTCACCGCGTCGCAACTCAGCGCGCACAAGGGGCTGGTGCGCTGCGGCCACTGCGACACGGTGTTCAACGCCGCCGCCACGCTGATGGACCGTCTGCCGGACGAAATCCCCCAGGTCAAACCGGTGACGGCGGACGCCAAACCGTCACCCGCGCCCCCGCCGCCACCGTCTGCAGAGCCGCCACCGTCACCTCCGCCCCCGGCACCATCACTTTCGGACACACCGCCAACGCCGGCGACTCCGCCACCGTCACCACCGTCAGCGGCCCCGGCACCGTCACCTCCACCGACGGCGCCGCCAACCTCGCCCGCCGCACCGCCGCCGGGCACGTTGCCGATTTTGGCCGAGATGCCCGGGGCATTCATGCACAACGACTCGTCGCAGTCCGAGGCCGAGCGCATTGCGCTGGAGCCGAACGCCGGAACCGGCGCGCCGGCGACGCCGCCGCTTTCACCGTCACCGCCAACGGCCCCACCGCCGCCGCCGCCGTCATCACCGCCGGCGGCGCCAAAAGCCAAACCGCAACCGGCAGCCCGCGGCCTGGATGAAATGCGCATGGACGACGACCGGGAGTGGCGCGAATTCATCGACCCCGACGACCTGCCGCACCGCCGCCGGCGCGGCATCAAAAGCCGCTCATTGCGCAAGCGCAGTATTTTCAGGCGGCACAGCGCCGGTCGGCGGCTGTCGCGTTTCGTGCTGTGGCTGGCCGCCGCCGCCGCGTTGCTCGCCGGCGCCGCCTGGCAGGTGCGCGCCGGCTACCTCGCGCCGCTGTCACAGTTCGCCCCGTTGCGCCCGGCGCTGGCGCTGTTCTGCCGCGCCGCCGAATGCAGTTTGCCGCCGCGCATGGATTTGGGCGCCATTGAAATCCACAACCTGCGCGTCGCCCCGCATCCCCACATCCCCGGCGCCCTCGCCATCAGTGCCGAGACAAAAAACGGCGCCTGGTTCAACCAGCCCTGGCCCCGCATCCGCCTCAGCCAGTTCACCGAATCCGGCCAACTCCTGTCCCGCCGCACCCTCCCCTGGCCGGCGCCGACCGGCGATGCAGAAATGCAGTCGGGGAAAGAGTACGCGTTGCAGTTGGAACTGCTGTCGCCGCCGGCGGAGGGGGTGAGGTTTGAGGTGGGGGTGGTGAGGCCGTGAGGTCAACAGCCAGCAGACAACCATGAACAGGGGGTTTCCGCCAGCAACAGGTGACGGTGAATTTTTCCCTAGAAGCTGAAACACAACTCCGTCATTTTGTATTCGTCGGGATTGTCCGAACGTTCCTCTTTCGGCACAAATTGCGCGCAGTCTTCCCACGGGAGCGAATCAATCCACTCCTTAATGGCCTTGCGGTCGTCATCGGAAGAATTCTCTCTCGCACAGAATTCCTCCATCGTTTTAACCAATTTCGGATGGTAAAACTCCGCCTGCATGCGGCTTACTCCGGCCATCAGGCAATCCGGGGAATTGACGGTGGACTCCATCAAGTACACGAAAAATTCCCCGGGAACATCCGGCGCCGCTTCCAGCATCGTCTGATTGGCGATGTGTATGCTGATGCTCATGGTTTAACCTCCCGCTGAACTTTGGCGGAATTAAACTCTCCGCCATCGTCCGGCCGGTGACGGTGGGTTTAACCTCCCGCTGAACTTTGGCGGAATTAAACCGTACAATTCCATCCCAGTCAATCTTTCCCTGCGCGCAAAAACGGCGGGAAAAATCCTGCGTGGCAAGGTTGACCAGCACGGCGTAACTTTTTTGATACTCCGCATTGCGCTCTTTGGCTTTATGGCCAAGAGGCTCGATGATGTCGAGATAGAGACCGCTCTCTCCCGAGAGGAATTCCCAGAACTGCTGGCCGCAGATTTTCCAGTAGCCGCCTTTGTCATACTTCTTCACTGCACGGCCGAAGCAGCAACCCAAAACCGCCTGAGTGGGGACGGCGGATTTGCTCGCGGCAATGCGTTTTTTGGCAGTGAGAAAATTCTCGAACTGTTTTTTCTTCTGGCTGGAGTTGCCCCAATTCGGCCCGGACTTAATGGACACCAGATAGTGCACATTGTCCCTCTTGAATTCCAAATCAATGCCCTCGGCCGATGACTTATGGCCGCCGAAAATTGTCGCGGTAAACAGCGCGAGTTCCTCAAGGAAACCGCCGAAAATCGTCCTTTCCCGCTGGGAGATGTAATCATCCATAAACAACTGCACCAAGTCGTGAGCCACCTCAACACCCTTGGCTTTGTACAGATATGGATTGCGGCGTATCAAAACATCATCCAGCCGCATGTCTTTCAAAAGTTCCAGACACCTTTCGTGAAAGGTGCCGATATTCTGTTCGACAAAGCCGGTGATTTTTTCGGCAACGGTCTTATTCATGACACGCCACCGCCCGATTTGAAAAGCAAATCCGTGTTTTCCCGCTCGGCCAGGCGATTCCG
>RKSH01000239.1 GCA_007570945.1 Gammaproteobacteria bacterium
TGCGGCCCGCTGGCTTTTGACGGCATTGTGTCGCCGGAGGCCGCGCGCGCCAAGAACATCACCCACCCGGTGGCCGGGCACGCCGACATCATTGTCGTGCCCGGCATTGAAACCGGCAACGCCCTGTACAAAATGATGGTTTATTTCATGAGCGCGTGCGCCGCCGGCGTGGTGCTCGGGGCAAAAGCGCCCATCGTGCTGACCAGCCGCGCCGACCCGCCGGCGGCGCGCCTTGCATCGGCCGCGCTGGCCGCGGTGGCGGCGGCGGATTAACCGGCGCCGAACTTGCGCCAGAATTTGCCGAACAACTCCTCCTCGTCCGGCTTGTCCTCGGGGATTTGGGTTGCCAGGTGGGTGATGTTCAGGAAGTGGCGGTAGTTCAGGTTTTCACTGATGCTGTTGCCGCCCCAGGTGCCGCAGCCCATGCTAAGGGTGAAGTTCAATCCGCTGTCAAAGCCGCCGCCGTTGCCGAAAGCGTGCGACTGGTTCACCAGCACCCGCACCACGTCCATCTCTTCCGCAAGGCGGCGCGCGTTGTCCATGTTGCGGGTGTGAATGCCGCACGAGTGGCCGCGCCCCTTGTGGCGCAAAATGGCGCCGGTGAGGGTGAGGGCGCGGTCAAAATCGGCGGCGCGGTACAGCGTCAGCACCAAGGAAAGTTTTTCATCGGAAAAGGGAAAGCCGGCGCCGACGCCGCTCTCCTCCACCATAAAAAACCGCGCGCCGCGCGCGGGCGGCGGCAGGCCGGCTTTGCGCGCAAAAACATCGGCGTCGCGGGCGATGAGTTCACGGTTTAATTTTCCATCGCGCCACAGCGCATCGCCGATGCTCTTTTTTTCGGCGGCATCGGCCAGGTAACCGCCGGCGGCGCGCAGCGCGTCCACGGTTTTTTCGTACACCGCCTCCAAAATCACCAGCGCGTTTTCCGACGAACAGGAGGTGGCGTTGTCAAAAGTTTTGGAGCGGGCGATTTTTTCGGCGGCATCGGCAAGGTCGGCGCTGTCATCCACCATCACCGTCACATTGCCGGCGCCGACGCCGATTGCCGGGCGGCCGCTGCGGTAGGCATTGCGCACGTTGTTCTGTGAACCGGTGACCACGGCCAGGTCGCAGGCCGCCATCAGCGCACCGGTGGCTTCGCGCGTCACCGGCGCCGGCAGCACCTGCACCAGGTCCGCCGGCGCGCCGGTTTTATGCAGGTTTTCGCGCATCAATTCCACCGCCCGCGCGGTGGTTGCATGCCCGGCCGGCGACGGCGCGATGATGATTGCATTGCGGCCCTTCAGCGCCATCATGGCCTTGTTCACCGGCGTCGCCGCCGGGTTGGTGGACGGCGTCACCGCCGCCACCACCCCCACCGGCTTGGCGTATTTGACGATGCCGAGTTGCGGCAACTCCTCAACCACGCCCGCCGAGCGCACGCGCAACAAGTCGCGCAGGGTGCCGAAAGTCTTGCGCCGGTTCTTGGCAATCTTGTCGGCGACGTTGCCGAGCCCGGTGCCGGCCACCGCCATGCGCGCCAGTTCCTCGGCGTTGCGCCGGCGGTACAGGGCCCAGGCCAGCGCCGTCACCGCCTCATCGGCGCGCTCCTGGTCCACGCCGCGAAACCCGGCAAAAGCCGCGCGCGCGCGCGCGACCAGGGAATCAACCGGCGCCGCCGTCAAAACCAACCCGCCGCTCAGCCGAAATCATCCAGGTAACGAATGAACGCGCGCCCGCGCAACTCGCGCAGCCAGCGCTGGTATTCGTCGTTGGTTTTGCGCTGCAGCAGTTGGTTGCGCGCGCGGTTGCGGAGGATTTCACCGCCGGCCTCGCCGGTGCGCCGTTCCAGTACCTGCAAAAGATGCACCGAGCCGCGCATGACCACCGGGCGGCTGATTTCATTGATGTCCAACTCGCCCAGCGCCGCCGCCTGCGAGCGCGGCAACTCGGCCAGGTTAAACCAGCCGAGGTCGCCGCCCTTGCCGCGCGATGCCATGTCCTCGGAATATTCGCCAGCGATGGCGGCGAAATCCTCACCGCCGACAATGCGCTCGCGCAATGCGTTCAGGCGCTGGGTTGCCATGGCGGCATCGGTGACCTGGTCGGTCTTCAGCATGATGTGGCGCAGTTTAACCTCCCGTTTCAACCGCGACTGGCCGCCGCGAATGCCGTTCAGCCGGACGATGTGAAAGCCGTTGGGGCTGCGCAACACCTCGCTCACCTCGCCTGGCCGCATTTTTTTCAGCGCATGCAAAAACAGTTGCGGCAGCCGCCCGCTGTCCACCCAGCCCATGCGCCCACCTTCCAAAGCGTCACCGGCCTCGGAATACAAAACCGCGGCCTCGGCAAAGTCCAGGCCGTTTTCAATCTCGGCCCGCGCCTTGCGCGCGGCGGCGCGTTTTTGCGCAATCTCATCCGCCGCCGAGGAGGATTGCAGCAGAATGTGGGAAACGTCCAATTCACGGCCGGCAAAAAACTCGCGCAAACTGCCGGCCAGGTGATGGTCAACCTCGGCGTCGGTGACGGTCACCCGGCTGCGGATGCGGCGGTTGATTAATTGTTCAATCAGCAACTGGCGGCGAATTCCCCGGCGGAATGATTGGTAGTCCATGCCCTGCTTTTCCACCTCCGCCCGCAGTTGCGCCGCCGACAATTCATTCCGCTCGGCGATGCCGCGCAGCGCGCCCGTCAAATCCTCCTCGCTTACGGTGAAGCCGAGGCGCGCCGCTTCCTGCAACTGCACGCGGTTGTCCACCATGCGCTCCAGCACGCGCCGCCGCAGCACGTTTTCTTCCGGCAGGCCGGCGCCGCGGCCGCGGAATTCGTTCACCGTGTCCTGCAACTGGCGTTCAAATTCGCTGCGCGTAATCACCTCTTCGTTCACGATGGCGAACACCCGGTCCACTTCGGTGCCCTGGGCATGCACCGCGCCGGCAACGAGCATGGGCAAAATGGCGGCAAGGTAAAATTTGTTCATCATTGCGCGCGATTATACCGCCAGAACCGCTTCAGCCGAAATGAGGCGAGCAAAGAATTGCGCGAGTCGCCGTCGGCCGACAACCGCTGGCGGCCGCGCACGGTGATTCCCCAGCAACAGTTGTCGTAGGTGAACGCCAGGTCGGCGTAAACACTGCGCTGGTGCTCCACCGAATACCACTCATCCACCGTCACCCGCCAACGCTCGCCGAGTTGCCGCCACGCCCGCAGGCGCCACTGGCGGACGGCGCCATCTTCGGACTTCGCATCATCGGCGCGGCGGAACTGATAGCCAATTTCGGCGCCGTTTTCGGCATCGGATTCAACGCCCAGCCGCAACCGCCCGCCGCGCAACCGGTCGCTTGCGGTGTCCCACATGGCAAAAACGCCGCCGCGCCATGCGCCCTTGGTGAACCCGGCCTCGCCGATGAGCTCGGAGCGGCGGCCGGCGGCATCGTCCGGCGACAATCCAACCCGCGGCCGGCGCAGGTGAAACATCTGCCCGATGGCGGCGCGAAACGTTTGCGCGCCGACGCCGTCCAGCAAACGGCTTTCCACGCCGACACTGATTCGATTGGCGTCACCGATACGGTCGCCGCCGAAGAAAAGATTGTCGCGGAACAGTTGCTCGTAGTTGCCGCCCCGCGCCTTTGATGTGTCAAACAGCGGCAGGCCGTCCTGCATTTTGTTTTTTGCCAGCACATAAAAAACGCGCGGCTCAAGCGTGTGCACAAAACGCCCGGCATCGCGCTCAAAAACCAGGCCGCCGTCCACACTGAACAGCGGCACCGTGCGCGACAAAGTTTGACCGTCGCCGTCAATATGGTAGCGCGTGTAATCCAGGCTGAGCGCGGGAATTAAAAATCCACCCCGGCCGCGCAGCGGAAAAAGCAGCCTCGGCCGCGCGCGCAAGCGGCGCCCTTCGGTGCCGTGGTCACGCTTAAAGTGCACCAGCGAAGTGCGCACCCCGTATTCGGTGCGCAGAGTGCCGACGGTTGTGCCGCCTTGTCCGCTGAGTTGAATGTAGGGCAATTTGTCGTAGGGAAAATCGGCGGCGGCGACGTTGTTGTCGACCACGGTGTAGGCGGCGGCGCCGGCCTGCGCGCGCCAGCGGCCGTCGTCGTAGCGCAGTTCGGCGCGAGCCGGCAGTGTGGTCGCGGAGGATGCGGCGATGCCGTCGGCGAAATCGCCGAGGTAAAAGTTGTCCGACACATCGCGGTAGTCCACCGCGCCTTGCAAGTGGTCGGTGAAGCGGTGGCGGTGGCGGTAGTCCACCGCCCAACGGTCGCGCTGCTGCAGCGCATCGTCATTGGGCAGGCCGGCGCCGTGCAACTCGCCGCCGCCGCCGGGCACCAGGTAGCGCGCCTCCAATGCAAGTTGCGCGCCGCGCGCGGTGTGCACCGCCGGGGTGACGGTGGCGTCGGCCGAGGGGTGTAAATTTAAATACAGCGGCGCCTCCACCACCAGGCCGGAATCGCCGTCGTAACCGGCGCGGGGAAAAAGAAAACCGCTCTTGCGCCGGTCGCTGATGGGAAAACTGAGGCGCGGCAGGTAAAACACCGGCACGTTTTTGAAACGCAACTTCGCATGCCTCGCAACGCCGAAACCGGATTCGGAATCAAGCGTGACGCGCTCCGCGGTCAACACCACATCGTCATTGCCCGGCGGGCATTGGGTGTAAGTCGCGTCCTCCAAAACCAGCACGCCGCGCCCGCGCAACTCGGCGCGACTGGCGCGGCCGCGGCCGATGCCGCCGCCGGTTGCGTAGTCCACCGCCGCCGCCTCGCCGGTGAAGTTATGCAACTCCACCCGCGCCTGAGCGGCGCGCAAAATGTCGCCGGCCGCGTTGCGCACCGTCACGCCGCCGGCCGCGTTCACTTCGCGTTTTTCACGTTCGTAGGTGATGTGGTCGGCGGTGAACTCGCGCGGCCCCTGGCGCAGTTCGGCATCGCCGTGGAGGGTGACGGTGTCGCGCTCTTCACTGACCATGCGCCCGGCGCGCAGTTGCAGCGGCGTGTCCGGGTCCACCGCCGCGCGCTCCCCGGCGGCCGGCGCCGGGCAGTGCTGCGCTTGCGCCGGCGGCGGCAACAGCGCGATGAATGCGATTGCGAGAAAGGTTTTTGCCGGCTTCACCGCCGCGATTATAGGGGGCGCGGTGGCGCGGCGTGACAAATCAGGCGCAACCGCCGCCGCCGATGCGGTGCAGCAGAATCTGTTTGATGCCCTGGTGAGGGCGGCGCGCTGAGACTCGGAGCCGCCGCTGGCCGCTCGGCTGATGGGCGGGGGTGGAAAAAAACCGCCGCCGGTGGGGGCCGGCGGCGGTGGGGGTTATTCTATTTTTTCTATTTCCCCGTTGCGGTAAGTTGGGTTTAACACTGCCCCGTCTGGAAACCGCAAAACCCAATGGCCGTGCCGCTTGTCGTCCACAAAGGGGCCTTCCTCTACACCGCCAAAGGCATACCGCACAATCCAATTGCCATGCCGCTTGCCGTTCACATATGGGCCTTCTTCCACACCGCCATCGGCATACCGAAAAACCCACTGGCCGTGCCGCTCGCCGTCCACAAAGGGGCCTTCCTGCACATCGCCATTGGCAAGCCGCAAAACCCAATGGCCGTGCTGCTTGCCGCCCACAAAGGGGCCTTCCGCCACAAAGCCATCGGCATCCCGCAAAACCCAATGACCGTGCCGCTTGCCGCCCACAAAGGGGCCTTCCTCCACACCGCCATTGGCATATTGAATAACCCATTTGCCACGTTCTTTGCCGTGAACGTAATGGCCCTCGACCACAAGCACATTCTCGTCCTCAGGGAATTCAGTCCAGTGGCCGTGCTTCCGCCCCAACTCATCACGCTGGTTATGGTCGGCCAAAGCCGGGGCGGCGAAAATGACGGCAGCGAGGGCGAAAATGATGGTTTGAGTTTTCATGGCGTTCATCCGAGTGGTGGAATGGATGACGGCGGGGAGCATAGCACAAAAAAGCCGCCGGTGGCAGTTGTAAAACTGGAAGTGACAGTGCTGAAAATGCAAGTGACAGTGCTAAAAGTGCAAATAACAGTACTGTAAGTCCCGGAATTAGGCTAAAAACGGTTGCAATTTAGCCAAACGGTTTGTAAACTGCGCTGGACCTGCCCGCCATGAGCGGCGAAAAGCCGCTTATTTTCGGGCTTTTTTTCACAAAAAGAGGATTTCCGCCATGCCCACCGACGAAAACCGCCGCCTGCGCCCAGAAACCCTGCGACAGGCCGGCTGGACAGCGAGGCGGTGAAGTTTATTGTGAACTAAGCGGCGTCAACGGCTCCAGCCTGGTTCCCGGAAAGGGCCGGCGTTACTCGCCGCGCAACAAGCGTTTCAGGTCCTTTCTCTCCTTCCGGGAGAGGCCGGTCTTTTTCGCGCCGTGTTGAATCAGCAACGCGGCGGCCTCGGCGGCATTCTTCCCCGCCGCCCAGCGCAACGGCGTGACGTCATATCCATCCTTGGCATTCACATCCGCGCCGAGTTGAATCAGCACAGCGGCGGCCTCGGTGGCATTGTGCCACGCCGCCCAATGCAACGGCGTCCGGCCATAATCAGTTTTAGCATTCACATCCGCGCCGTGTTGAATCAACAACGTGACGACTTCGGCGACATTGCTCCCCGCCGCCAAATACAACGGCGTCCGGCCATCATCGGTTTTGGCGTTCACATCCGCGCCGTGCTGAATCAGCACAGCGGCGGCCTCGGCGGCGTTGTTCTCCGCCGCCCGATGCAACGGCGTCTGGCCGTCATTGGTTTTGGCATTCACATCCGCGCCCTTTTCAATTAACAACGCGGCGGATAGACAGTTATTTTGCCCCGCCGCCTCAAGCAGCGAATCGCCCTCATAATCCCCGCCCTTGCCTTCGCACACCGGTGTTTTTGCCGCGATTGCCGCCAATTCGGCGGCCGCTTCTCTGGCCGCCTCGGCTTCTGCGGCGGCCGCTTCTCTGGCCGCCTCGGCTTCCACGGCTTCCGCCAGCGGTATGACTTCCGCCAGCATGCCGAGCGCCTGCCGGTAGTCGTCCGAACCGCGTTCGGCGTTCAGTAGATAAGCATGCAGTTGAAATTTGGCCTCCCCATAGCGCTGCAAACGGGAATAAGCCACCGCCCGTTGCAGTTGCAGCGACGGCGGAATGGCCACGCCGAGGGCGTCGTATTGCTCAAACAAATCGGCGGCGCCGGCGTAGTTTTCCGCCTTCAAGGCGGCGATGATTTGCAGGCGCACCAAGTCGGCCTGGATTTCCTCTTGGGTGGCGGCATGCGCATGAAACGGCGCCACCAGCAGGGCGGCGCACAGGACCAAATAGCGGAATTTCATCAGATTCTCCGGTTGATAGTCGAGAACATCCGGCGCAACGGCACCGGGCTGTCGCGTCGATCATGGAAAACAATGAGCCGCGCCTATTTGCACGGCGGGTAATTAACCCCAATCCGCCGGATCCAAGGCTGCTATATTCGGCGGGCAACCCGGCTTGGCGGGTTTCCCACAATTGACGCAAGCGGGATTAGAATGCCCCCCGCCGCCGATGTCAAGCTTGACGCCGCGTGCGTTGCCAGGGTATCTTCCGCATCTTCAATCACTAACTCTCACAGAGGACAAACCAATGAAAACACTCATCGGCAAAACCGGCCTCATCGCCGGGCTGTTGGCGGCACTGATGTTCAGTGCATCGGCCGCGGCGCAGAAAATCATCATCGTCAGCCACGGCCAGCAGAACGACCCGTTCTGGACCATCGTCAGCAACGGCGCCAAGGCCGCGGCCGAAGACACC
>RKSH01000003.1 GCA_007570945.1 Gammaproteobacteria bacterium
AGCGTGTCGGTGGCCACCACATTCAAGGAGACGCTGGCCGAGGCCGGCGTGGTGTTCTGCTCGTTCTCGGAGGCGGTGCAGGAGCATCCCGAACTGGTAAAGCAATATCTCGGCTCGGTGGTGCCGCCGGCGGATAATTTCTATGCCGCGCTTAACTCGGCGGTGTTCAGCGACGGTTCCTTTGTCTACGTGCCGAAGGGCGTCCGCTGCCCCATGGAGTTGTCCACCTACTTCCGCATCAACGCCATGAACACCGGGCAGTTTGAGCGCACGTTGATTGTCGCCGACGAGGGCAGTTATGTCAGTTATCTGGAAGGCTGCACCGCCCCCATGCGCGACGAAAAACAACTGCATGCCGCGGTGGTGGAACTGGTGGCGCTCAAGGACGCCGAGATTAAATACTCCACCGTGCAGAACTGGTACCCCGGTGATGAAGAGGGCCGCGGCGGCATCTACAACTTCGTCACCAAGCGCGGCGCCTGCCGTGGCAGTGGCGCGAAGATTTCCTGGACGCAGGTGGAAACCGGCTCGGCCATTACCTGGAAATACCCCAGCGTGCTGCTGGAGGGCGACCGTTCCATCGGCGAATTTTACTCCGTCGCCCTCACCAACAACCGCCAGCATGCCGACACCGGCACCAAAATGGTGCACATCGGCCGCGACACAAGAAGCACCATCATCTCCAAAGGCATCTCCGCCGGCCGCGGCCAGAACACCTACCGCGGCCTGGTCAAAATCCTCAAAAGCGCCGCCAACGCGCGCAATTTTTCCCAATGCGACTCGCTGCTGATGGGCGACCAATGCGGCGCCCACACCTTCCCCTACATGGAAGTGGCCCACCCCGGCGCCATGGTGGAACACGAGGCCACCACCAGCAAAATCGGCGAAGACCAATTGTTCTACTGCATGCAGCGCGGCCTCTCGCAGGAGGACGCGGTGTCCATGATTGTCAACGGTTTTTGCAAGGATGTGTTTCGTGAACTCCCCATGGAGTTCGCCGTGGAGGCGCAAAAACTGCTGGGGGTTAGTTTGGAAGGGTCGGTGGGCTGAGCGGAATGAAAAAGCGCCCAATCATCGTTCTGATTGCCGTCGCCGCGCTTGTTGTGGCCGGTTTTCTTGTCCTTGGCGGCGAGCAATTGCCGGAAAAAACGGACACCGTCAGCGGACGGTGGTATTCATCGACAATGGTTTTAGCCGGCTCGCGTTTATTTGCGACGAATTGCGCTTCCTGCCACGGAGCGACCGGTGAAGGCGCGGCGAATTGGCGGCAACGCGGCAACGACGGTTTTTTCCCGCCGCCCCCGCTCAATGGAAGCGGGCATGCCTGGCACCACTCGCTGAAAGTGTTGCGCGCCTCCATTGAGCGCGGCGGCGCCGGCGTTGGCGGCGCAATGCCGGCATTTAAGGACCAACTGAGCCGCGAACAACAGGACGCCATCATCGCCTACATGCAGAGCCATTGGCCCGAGGAGATTTACCGCATTTGGGCGCGGCAAATCGAGCGCATCGATTGAGGAAGCCAATATTTCCGTTCGCAATCCGGCCCAATGCCCCCGGCAAAAATCTGCCGGTTAATGTGCTGGCGCGGCCGGATGCATTGCCGCGAACTCTCTTAAAAACCCACACCATTGAGGAAAAGCAAACCAATGCTCACAATCAAAAACCTCCACGCCCACATTAACGGCGCGGAAATTCTGAAAGGGATTGACCTCAGCGTCAATGCCGGGGAAGTGCACGCCGTCATGGGGCCCAACGGTTCCGGCAAGAGCACGCTGGCCAATGTGCTGGCCGGGCGGGAGGATTATGAAGTCAGCGCCGGCGAGGTGCGTTACGACGGGCATGATCTTCTGGACATGGCGCCGGAGGAGCGCGCGCGCGAGGGCGTGTTTCTGGCCTTTCAATATCCGGTGGAAATCCCCGGGGTGAGCAACAGTTACCTGCTGAAGGCGGCGGTCAATGCGTTGCGCAAGCACCGCGGCGAAGCCGAGTTGGATGCCATGGATTTTCTGCGCCGCGCGCGCGAGAAACTTGCGCTGATGAAAATGAAGGATGAATTTCTGCACCGCGCGGTGAACGAGGGTTTTTCCGGCGGCGAGAAAAAGCGCAACGAGGTTTTTCAGATGGCGGTGCTGGAGCCGCGCCTCGCCATTCTGGATGAAACCGACTCCGGCTTGGATATTGACGCGCTTAAAATCGTCGCCGACGGCGTCAACAACCTGCGCAGTGCCGAGCGCGCGTTTCTCATCGTCACCCACTACCAGCGCCTGCTGGATTACATCGTGCCGGACCGCGTGCATGTCATGGCCGGCGGCAGAATCATCCGCTCCGGCGACCGCTCGCTGGCGGTGGAACTGGAAAAGGACGGCTACGGCTGGATTGAAAAATGAAACTGGCCGAACATTTTCTCGCCCAGCATGAAACCCTGGCGCGGCGCACCGCGGAATCGCCGGCCTGGCTGGCCGCATTGCGCGCTGATGCGCTGGAACAATTCCGCGCCCGCGGCCTGCCGACCTTGCGCGACGAGGACTGGAAATACACCGACCTGCGCCCGCTGGAAAAACACCGCTTCGCCGCCGCCAACGGTGAGGGCGAGGGTGAGGGTGGCGCCGCCGCCCTAGTTAAAGAGGCCGCGCTGCACAGCGTGACCC
>RKSH01000193.1 GCA_007570945.1 Gammaproteobacteria bacterium
GCAGCCGTTCGGATGCGCCGCCGCCCACGCCTGCATGATGCCCAAGCAGTCGCCGTGATACAGCGTGTTGGGCGCGAGGGGCAGGTCGAGGGACATGGGGATATTTTTTCGTTGCGGCGGTGCGCGGATTATACCCGTTGAATTTTATGCGGGTGCGGGAATGTATGAGCTCAGCACATGTGAGAAAATTCAGGCGGCCTCGGTGAGGGATTGATAGGACGCCATGGGGGTCTGGAAGTTTTGTTTTTTGCCGGCGTATGGTCGGTGATGGCAGTTTGGGCCCGGCGTTGTGCCGATTTTTGCGCGGTGTTACACTGCGCGGCATGGCGGACAAGATTGACGAGATTCATCATTTCTGGTTCGACGATTGCCTTGACAACGTGGAGAAAATTAAGCGGCGGTTTGCGCTTTGGTTTTCCGTTTGCGGGGAATTTGACCGCGAGGTGACGGCAAAATTTGGCGCCGATGTGGCGTGCGCGGCGGCCGGGGAATACGACTCGTGGGCCGGCACGCCGCGCGGTGCGCTGGCGTTGATTCTGTTGCTGGACCAATTTCCGCGCAACATTTACCGTGGTACGGGGCGCGCTTTTGCGCATGACGAAAAAGCGCTGGCCCATTGTCTGGCGGTGAGCGACGGCGGCGGGGATAAGGCGCTGGGTTTTATTGAACGGGTTTTCTTGTTGATGCCGCTGCAGCATGCCGAGGACGCGAAGATTCAGCGGCTGTCGGTGGAGCGGTTTGCGCGGTTGCGGGAGGATGCGGCGCCGGCGTTTCAGGAAATCGCCGACGGCAATCATGAATACGCGCTGCTGCACAAAAAAATCATCGACCAATTCGGGCGGTTTCCGCACCGCAACAAAATTTTGGGGCGCCAGTCCACCGCCGAGGAGGAGGAATATTTGCGCGAATCCGGGGAGAGTTTCGGCCAGGGGTGAGGACGCGGGCTTTTTTGTGCTATTCTCCGGTCTCCGCCGCGCCTCAGAAATTCACCCCAAACGATTGATTTAACGCCGTTTTCAATGAAGTTTAAAAAAATTCAGTTGTCCGGTTTCAAGTCTTTTGTGGACCCCACCACGCTGACTTTTCCGGCCCACATGATTGGCATTGTGGGGCCCAACGGTTGCGGGAAGTCCAATATCATTGACGCCATCCGCTGGGTGATGGGTGAGGGTTCGGCGCGCACCTTGCGCGGCGGTAGCATGGATGACGTGATTTTTAACGGCTCCAGCGCGCGCAAGCCGGTGGGCAAGGCAGCGGTGGAGTTGGTTTTTGACAATGCCGCCGGGCGCGTCGGCGGCGTGCACAGCCATTTTGCCGAGATTTCCATCCGCCGCACCCTGGCGCGGGATGAGCCCTCGGAATATTTTCTCAACAACACCAGATGCCGGCGGCGCGACATTGCCGATATTTTCCACGGCACCGGGCTCGGCCCGCGCTCCTATTCCATCATTGAACAAGGCATGGTCAGCCGCATCGTGGAGGCCAAGCCGGAGGAGTTGCGCGCTTTTGTGGAGGAGGCGGCGGGCATTTCGCGCTACAAGGAACGCCGCCGCGAAACCGAAGCGCGCATCCGCCACACCCGGGAAAACCTGCAGCGCGTGGAGGACATCCGCCGTGAGTTGGAGGCGCAGTTGCGGCGGTTGCAGCGGCAGTCGCAGCAGGCGCGCCGCTACCAGGCGCTGAAACAAGAGGAGCATGAGGTGAGCGCGCAACTGTTGGCGTTGCGCTGGCTGGAGGAGGAGGAGCGGCTGGCGGCGGTGAATGCCGAGGTGTCGCGCTTGCAGACCGAGGCGGAAGGCAAGGTGGCGCGGGTGCGCGAGAGCGAGGCGCAAATAGAGGAAAAGCGCGCGGCGCACGCCGGTGAGCAGGAAAATTTAAATCAGGCGCAGGCGCGTTTTTACGGCGTGCAGGCCGATATTTCGGCACTGGAGCAGCGCCTGGAACTGGCGCGGGAAACCCACGCCCGGCAGCAGAGCGGCCTGCGGCAGGCGCGGGAGGAGTTGGAAAAAGCGCGCCATCATGTGCAAGGCGACCGCGAAAAACGCGGCGCGGTGGAGGCGGACATCGCGCAATTGCAGCCGCGCCTTATGCAACTGCAGGCCGAGCGCGAGCAGGCCGCCGAGGCGCTGGCGCGGGCCTCGGGCGATTTGGAGGCCGAGTTGGCGGAACTGGACAAGCGCATCCGCGAGCGGCGCAAGGCGCTGGAAGAACGGCGCGGCGAGACCGACCAGGTGCGCGCCCGGCTGCAGACGATGGCGGCGCGGCTGGCCTCGTTGCGCGATTTGCAGCGGCATGCCCTGGGCGAGGACGACCAGGCCCTGGCGACGTGGTTGCAGGACAGCGGATTGGGCCAACTGCCGCGCCTGGCTGGCCGGGTGCGGGTCAGCGGCGGCTGGGAGCGCGCGCTGGACCGCCTGCTGGGCGACAAACTTTCCGCGCTGTGCGCCGACTCGGTGGAGTTGGCCGCCGCGCCGCCGGCCGGACCCGGGTTAGTGTTGGTGGAGCGCGGCGGTGAGGGTGAGGGCGGCGGCGGGGCCGGGCGGCTGCTGAATTATGTGGAGTGCGGCGAGGTGGATTTGGGCGAATGGTTAGCCGGCGTGCGCACCGCGGAAAATTTGACCGAGGCGCTGCGGCTGCGGCGTGAGCTTGCGCCGGGTGAGTGCGTCGCCACGCGCGACGGGGTGATTGCCGGGCGGCGCTGGCTTAGCTATCCGCCGTCGGCCGGGCATGAGGATGGTTTTGGCGGCGGCGTGCTGCAGCGTGAACAGGAGATTGAACAAACCACCGCGGCCCATGCCGAAATTCAAAAAGAGTTGCAAAAACGCGCCGAGGCCGATGAAGCCGCGCAGGCCGAACTTGCCGGCCTTGAGGAACAGCGCGTGGCGCGCCAGCAGCGGTGGAACGAGCACGCCGCCGACCTGGCCGAGTTGCACAAGCGCCTGGGCCAGGGTGATGAGTCCGCCGGCGGTGAGGGCCGGGCCGAGTCCGGCGCGCCGCTGCAGAGTGCGGCGGTGTTTGGCGGCGGCGGTGACGATGACGGCGGCGAGTTGCGCAAATCGCTGAAAAAATTGCGCGGCCGGGTGGAGGCGACCAGCAACGCGTTTCGGGAATGTGAACTGAAGTTGCAAAGTCTGCAGGCCACCCGCGATTCTCTGCTGGAGCAGGAGCAGCGCGCCGGTGAGCGTCTGGCGCATCTGTTGGGGCAGGAGGAGGACTTGAGTCGCGACCTGGAGTCGGCGGCGGCGCCGGGCGATGATGCGGCGCGCCAACTTGATGCTTTGCTTAAGCAAAAGGTGGAGGCGGAACAGAAACTGCGGCAGGCGCGGCGCACGGTGGAGCAACTGGACGAGCAACTGCGCGCCGCCGCCGCCGCGCGCCGGCAACTGGAGCAGGAGGCGCAGGAGGCGCGCGGCGCGGTGGAGGAAAAGCGCGTGGCGCGGCAGGAGTTTGTCACCCGCCAGCAGACGCTGCGCGAGCAGGTGGAGGAAACCGGGGCCGAACTTAAGGCGGTGGTGGACGCGCTACCGGAGGACGCCGAGGCCGCCGCCTGGGACGGCCGGCTGGCCGGCATCCGCCGCAAGGTGGAGCGCATCGGCGCGGTGAACCTGGTGGCCATCGACGAGTTTGAGGAACAGTCGCGGCGCAAGGAATATTTGGACCGGCAGTCCGAGGACTTAAACAGCGCGCTGCAGACGCTGGAAGAGGCGATGCGCAAAATCGACCGTGAAACCCGGGCGCGGTTCAAGGAAACGTTTGAGCGGCTAAACGGCGGCTTTCAGGAATATTTCCCGCGCCTGTTTGGCGGCGGCAGCGCGGCGTTAGAGTTGACCGGCGACGATTACCTGAGCGCCGGGGTGACGGTGACGGCGCGCCCGCCGGGCAAGCGCAACAGCACCATTCACCTGCTGTCCGGCGGCGAGAAGGCGCTGACCGCGGTGGCGCTGCTGTTCTCGCTGTTTGAGTTGAACCCGGCGCCGTTCTGCCTGTTGGACGAGGTGGACGCGCCGCTGGATGATGCAAACGTGGAGCGCTACTGTGAGACATTGCGCAGCATGGCGCAGAAGACACAGTTAATTTTCGTCACCCACAACAAAATCACCATGGAGGCGGCCAATATTTTGATGGGCGTGACCATGGCGGAGCCGGGCGTGTCGCGGCTGGTGTCGGTGAACGTCGAGGAGGCGGTGCAGATGGCGGCGGAACAGTGAACCTCGGCGGACTACAACTGGACCTGCAGGCCATTCTGCTGCTGTGCGGCGCCGCCCTGGTGGCGGTGATTGCGCTGGTGTCGTGGGCCGCGGTGCGGATGGACCGCAAGGACCGCCGCCGCCAGACGCGCAACAGCGGACGGCGCGAACGGTCGCTGGAGGCGGAGGATGGCGACGTGCCGTCGCTGGATGACGGTGCGCAGCCGGAGATGGAACATGCCGGGGCGGACGCGGCGGATGCGGAGGAGGAATTGCCGGCCGCGCTGATGGATGAACTGGACCGCGAATACCGCGAGGCCGGCCGCGCCGATTACGACAGCGGCCGGGCGCCGTCGCGTTCTGAGGGCCATCCGGCCGGGGTGTCCAACAATATGGATTACATCGTCCGCCTAAGCGGCGTCGGGGCGGTGACGCCGCCGCGCCTGCTTGAGGTGCTGCGCAAGTGCCGCGGCCAGGCCATCATGCCGGCCAGCGCCCACGGCTGGCGCTACCCCGCCGGCGGCTGGCGGAATCTGGAGCAGGCGCGCGCCGATGAGAACTTCGGCGACGTGGTGATGGCCATGCAGTTGGCCGACCGCAAGCGCAGCATCGGCCGCGGCGAGTTGGAAACTTTTGACCGCGCCATCCGCGGCGCCGCCGAGCAAATCGACCGTGAAGTGCAGACCAACATGGAGGCCGCGGACGGCGTTGCGCGCGCCGCCGAGTTGGTGGAACTGTGCCGCGCGTACGACGTGTCGGTGGTGCTCAACATTCTGTCCGATGCGGCCGACGGTTTCAGCGGCGTCGACATTGACCGAATCGCCGGCGAGTTCGGCATGGAAATGGGCCGCCGCAACATCTACCACAAGGTGAGCGCCATCCGCGGCCGCAAGGTGACCATGTTCAGCATGGCGAGTTTGTTCAAGCCCGGCCATTTTCCGCCCGGCGGCCTTGAGTCGTTCCGCACCCGCGGCCTCACCATGTTCATCAACATTCCCCTCACCGCCAACCCGGCCGGGGTGTTTAACAACATGTCGTCGGTGGCGCGGGGCTTGTGCGACCGCCTCGGCGGCCGCCTGGTGGATCGCGGCCGCGAGTTGCGGCCGCTGAGTGACAACGACATTGAAATGATTCGCGGCGGCGTGGACAAAGTGGCGCGCGACCTGGAGCGCAACGGCATTTCCCCCGGCGGCGCCGATGCGCGGCGGCTGTTTTCCTGAGGCGAGCGGCATGGGCGCCGACCTGAAAACGCCGGCCCGGGAAATTGCATCGCTGCGGCGGGAGATTCGCCGTCATGACCGCGCTTACTACGTGCTGGATGCGCCAACGCTGGGCGATGCGGAATACGACCGTCTGTTCCGCCGCTTGCAAGAATTGGAGGAGCGGCATCCCGAATTGGTCACCGAGGATTCACCAACGCGGCGGGTGGGCGGCGAACCGGCCGGCAAATTTGCCGAGGTGAAGCACGGCGCGCCCATGCTGTCCCTCGGCAATGCGTTCAACGAAGGGGAAATCCTCGCCTTTGACAAGCGCGTGCGCGAAAAACTGCAAGCGGCGGAAGTGGCATATGTGGCGGAGCCCAAACTGGACGGCCTGGCGGTGAGTTTGGTGTACGAAAACGGCGTGTTGCACCGTGCCGCCACCCGCGGCGACGGCCTCACCGGCGAGGATGTGACCGCCAACATCCGCACCCTGCCGTCGGTGCCGTTGCGCCTGCACGGCACGGGCCATCCGCCCATGGTGGAGGTGCGCGGCGAGGTGGTGATGACGCACCGGGGATTCGCCGCGCTTAACCAAAAACAAAAAGAGAAAGGCGCCAAATTGTATGTGAACCCGCGCAACGCCGCCGCCGGCAGTTTGCGCCAACTGGATCCGCGCCTGACCGCCGAGCGGCCGCTGGAAATTTTCTTCTACGCCATCGGCGCCAGCCGGGGCAGGTTTTGGCCATCGACACCCAGGTCGGGCGCAGCGGCGTGGTGACGCCGGTGGCGCGCTTGCGGCCGGTTTTTGTCGGCGGCGTGACGGTGTCCAACGCGACGCTGCACAATGAGGAGGAAATCAAGCGCAAGGATGTGCGTGTCGGCGACACCGTGGCGGTGCGCCGCGCCGGCGACGTGATTCCGCAGGTGGTCGCGGTGGTGAAAGAACAACGCCCGGCGCACGCAAAACCCTACCGTTTTCCCGCCCGCTGCCCGTCCTGCGGCAGCAAGGTGGTGCGCGACACCGAGGGTGAGGGCGTGGTCAGCCGCTGCAGCGGCGGGCTGGTGTGCCCGGAGCAGACGGTGCGGCGGTTGCAGCATTTTGTCTCGCGCGCGGCCTTTGACATTGAGGGGCTGGGCGGCGAATTGATTCGGGAATATCTGGAGCACGGCTGGATTTGGTCGCCGGCGTCCATTTTCACGTTGCCGTCGCGCATGGAACACGTTCTGGAAATTAAAAAACTCACCAACGCCGGCCAGGCCGTCGGCAACCGGGTGAACAATCCCAAGGACTCATTTTCCGCGGATAGATTGGCGGTGCGGGCGGAAGAGTATTTGCGGGAAAACAAACTTGACCGCGCTTTTGCCGGGCGCGTGGTGGCGGCGGAGATTGCAACCAGCGGCGCCGGTGGCGGCCGGGTTGTGGAGATCGCATGCGTTGAGATTAACCGCGCTTTGCCCGGCGGAAAAGCGTTGCACCATTATGTTAACCCCGGGTGCAAGGTGGACGCGGATGCGGTGGCGGCGCACCGGTTGTCCGACGGTTTTCTGGAACAGTTTCCAAAGTTCGGCGCGGTTGCGGATGAAGTGGCGGATTTTATCGGCGGCGCGCCGGTGGTTGCATGGAATGCCGGGGCGAAAATGAAAATCCTGCACGGCGAGTTTGCGCGGTGCGGAAAAAAAACGCCGAAGTTTTCCGCGGCCGATGCCGGCGACCTGGCGCGGCGGTGCTTTCCCGCGGAGGAAAAACGTCTTGCCGCCCTGGGCGCGCGCTTTGACCTCCGCCCCGGCGGCCGGCGCATGCGCGGCGCGTTGGTTGATGCGCGGACTCTTGCGCGAATTTACCCGGGCCTGGTGGGCGGCGCGCGCCGGGGTGAGATGACCGCCCCGGCAAGATTGTTTGGCAATCTGGCGCGGCAAATTGAGGCCCGGCGCTCGGTGCCGCTGGAACGTTTTATTTTTGCCCTCGGCATTCGCCATGTGGGCGAGGGCACCGCGCTGCTGCTTGCGCAGGCTTACCGTTCACTGAAAAACTTCACCCAAGGATTGCAGGATGCAATGCGGGAATGCGCGGACCGTCGGCAACGGCAATCCTCCGTTTATTACTACGAACTCATCGGCATTGGCGGAATCAACGCCAAAGCGGCGGAGTCGCTGCTGAAGTTTGCAGCGGGTCCAATGCCATTGTTTGCGGACGAAAGTTCCATCGCGGAATTAATCCAACAGCACGACAAAAAACGCGGCGGTGAAATTCAGCATGTGGGAAAACTGCTGGCGGCCCGGTTGGAACAAACCTACGGCACGGTGGAAAATTTCCTCAGGCGCTTGCGCGAGGCCGCGAAGGAGCCTCCCTTGCGCGAAAAATCCGCCTACAACGCGCTGAGAAACATTGACGAGGTGGGCGATGTGCTGGCCCATTCTCTGATGGATTTCCTCAGTGATGAGCACGGCCTGGAAATGATGGAAAGCCTGGCAAAGCAGGTGAAAGTCATGCCGACCCGTGTTGCGGCCGTGTCTGCGGATGCTCCCCTGGCCGGCAAAACGGTGGTTATCACCGGCAAATTTGAGGGTATGGACCGCTCCCAGGCCAAGGCCCGGGCGGCTGAGTTGGGCGCCACCGTGGTTAATTCCGTCACCTCCAAGACGGATTTGGTGATTACCGGCAAAGACGCCGGAAAGAAAAAACTTGACAAGATAAGCGCCCTGGGAATCAACCAAATGGATGAGGTGCAGTGGTTGGAAATTGCCCTCCCGAACAAAGGCCCCGGTTCCTGAATCGCCCTTAAAGCAGCATCAAAACGCTCAGCGCCAGCAGCGCGCCGAAGATGCGGTTCAGGTGTTTTTCCAGCGGCGTGCCAATGATGCGGCCGCGGATAATCTTGCCGGCCACCAGCCACACGCCGACACAGGGCGGGGCGACGGCGGTGAACATCAGCGGCGCCAGCCACACCTGGTATTCGCCCACCAGCACGACGCTGCCCACCGCCATCACCCAGCCCTTGGGGTTCATCCACTGAAACAAAAGCATGGCGCCGAAGCCGGGGATGCCGGCGGTGTCGTCCAGTTCTTTGGCCGCCGAGGCGGCGGTGAAGGTTTTCCATGACAGAAAAATTAAATACGCGGCGCCGGCGTATTTAATGTAGACCAGCGCCCCGCTCAGCAAATCGCTGTAATGCAGATACAGCAGCGCGACGCCCAGCACCATCAGCGGAAAGCCGGCGCAGATGCCGAAATAGGGCGGCAGCGCGCGCGTCATGCCGCCGCGCACGCTGGCCGACAGGACGATGAAGTTGTTCGGCCCCGGCGTGACGGCGGACGAAACGCAAAACACGAAAGCCGCGAATATGGTTTCCAGCGTCATGATGGCTCAGCCGTCCAGGCGCAGGTTGTCGATGAGCCGCACCCGGCCGACGCGCGCCGCGACCAGCGCCTGGGCGCGTTGCATCTCGCCGGCCGGCGGCCGTCCGCTCCACGCCAGCGGGTCGCGCAGGTCGGCGTATTCCACCGCCACTCCGGCGGCGGCGAGCGCCTCGCCCATGGCGCGGCGCAAATGCGCGGCGTCGCGGATGTTTTCATCCCACAAGGTTTTTGCGCGCAACAGGGCACGGTGGATGGCCGCGGCTTTTTTGCGCTCGTTTGGGGATAAAAGGACATTGCGTGAGGAGCAGGCCAGGCCGTCTTCTTCGCGCACTGTCGGGCATACCACCACGCTGATTCCATCCGATTGTTGCGCAATATCCGTCACCACCAGGCTTTGCTGAAAATCCTTTTCGCCGAAGTAGGCGCGGCACGGGCCCACCGCGGCAAAAAGTTTTTCCACGATGGTGCGCACGCCGTCCAAATGGCCGGGGCGGAATTTTTCCTCCAGTCCGCGGCCGAAAGGGCCGGCGTTCTTCACCGGGATGTCGGCAACGCCGCCGGCGCCGGGGAAAAAATCCCCAAGGGCGCCGCTGAACACCATGTCGCAGGAGGCCGCCGCGAACATGCGCAAATCTTTTTGCGTGTCGCGCGGGTAATTTGCATAGTCTTCGGCGTCGTCGAACTGCAGCGGGTTCACGAACAAACTCGCGCAGCACAAGTCGTTTTCCCTCTTCGCCCGTTGCAAAAGCGACAGGTGCCCGGCGTGCAGCGCGCCCATGGTCGGCACAAAACCGATGCCGCGGCCGGCGGCGCGCTGCTCAGCGCACCAGCGGCCGGCCGCCTGCGGAGTGGCATGGTGTAACATCATTCCTCGGTCTTGTCGCTCCAACCGCGGCGCAAAAAATTATCGTGGCAATATACGACATCGCGGTTATCGGCGGCGGCATTAACGGCGCCGGCATCGCCCGTGACGCCGCCGGGCGCGGCCTGCGCGTCGCGTTGTGCGAGCAGGACGACCTCGGCGGCCACACCTCCTCCGCCAGCAGCAAGATGATACACGGCGGTCTGCGCTATCTGGAATACGGCGCCTTCGGCATGGTGCGCGACGCGTTGCGCGAGCGCGAGGCTTTGTTGCGCGCCGCGCCGCACATCATCCGCCCGCTGCGGTTGGTGATTCCCCACGCCGCCAATGCCGCGCGGCCGCGCTGGATGGTGCGGCTGGGGCTGTTTTTGTATGACCTGCTCGGTTGCGGCGGAAGTTTGCCGGGTTCGCGAGCGGTGAATCTGCGCCGCCACCCGGCCGGCGCGGCGCTGCGGTCTGAGTTTGTCCACGGTTTTTCTTACCACGACTGCCGGGTGCAGGACGCGCGGCTGGTGGTGCTGAACGCGGTGGACGCCGCCGAGCGCGGCGCGGACGTCTTCACCCGCACCCGGTGCACGGCGGCGGTACGTGGCGCCGCGGAATGGAGGCTGGACCTGGCCGGCCGCCAAACCATCACCGCACGCTGCTTGGTGAACGCCGGCGGGCCGTGGGTGCACCGTGTACTTGACGGTGTGACTCCGCGGACTCCACGTTTGAGTTTGCGTTTGGTGGCCGGCGGTCACATCATGGTGAACCGACTCGCCGAACACCCGCACTCTTATCTGCTGCAGAACGACGACCGGCGGGTGGTGTTTGTGATGCCGTGGGAGGAGCGGTGGACTTTAATCGGCACCACCGAGAGGGAGTTTCGCGGCGACCCGGCGGAGGTGCGCACCTCCGACGCCGAGGTGGACTATTTGTGCGCGGCGGTGAACCGTTATTTTCGCCGCGCCATTCGCCCCGAGGACGTGGTGCGGCGATTCGCCGGCGTGCGCCCCTTGTTTGAGGCCGGGCGGAAAAAGAAAAACGCATCGGCGGTGACCAGGGAGTACCATCTGGACCTGAACCGTGGCGGCGCGCCGCTGCTGTCGGTGTATGGCGGCAAGTTGACGACGTACCGCAAACTTGCCGAGGAGGCGGTGAACATGCTGTGCCCGGCGTTTAATCTTGCCGTCCGTCCGTGGACCCGGGGCGCGCGCCTGCCGGGCGGCGACCTCGGCGGCGACGTGGAATGGTTTCGCCGCAAAGTGGCGCGCGAGTTTTCATTTCTGCCGGAATCGGTGACGGCGAGGTGGGCGCGAACCTACGGCAGCCGCCTGTACCGCTTCGCCAACGGCATCAACGACGTCGCCGGACTGGGTGAGGACTTCGGCGGCGGCCTGAGCCGGCGTGAGGTGGACCACCTGCGCGCCGAGGAATTCGCCGTCACCGCCGATGATATCCTGCACCGCCGCACCGCCCTCGGCCTGGGCGCGTCAAAGGCGGCGGTGGACCGCCTGCAAAAATATCTGGCGCGCTGAGGGCCGGGTGGTTATACTGGCGGTCCGCCAACGTCGGCAACACCCAAATCCAACCATGCACAACCGCCTGCCCATCGCGTTGCTCTGCATTCGCATCAGCGTTTTTCTGGTGATGCTGGTCTGGTCGCTGGATAAATTTGTGGCGCCGCAGCACGGCGTGGAGGTGTTCCAGTATTTTTACTTTCTCCCCGGCCTCAGCCCCGGCATGATTAACGCCATCGGCGTCTTGCAACTGATTCTCATCACCGTTTTTGTCCTCGGCATCGCCCGCCGCCTGAGTTACGGCATCGTCCTGCTGACCCACGCCGTGGCCACGGTCACCCCTTTCGCCCTGTATCTGGACCCGTGGGCGGCGGGCAGTCCGAACATCCTGTTCTTCGCCGCCTGGCCGATGTTGGCGGCCTGTTTTGCCCTGTACCTGCTGCGCGCCGATGACCGCCTGCTGCGGGTTAATATTCCGCTGGCGCGGTGGATGGAGTGAGGGGATTAAGGACTGGAAAAAATTCCGCAATTTTCTGAAAAAAATTGTGGAAAAAGACAAGGACAGAATCCTTTTCACCGTTGTTCGCGAGAACAAAGGCGATTTTTCGGCGTTGCTCAAGAATAAATACATCTACAGGGAGCTCTGGGACTGGGTTCGGGACAAGCAAAAAACCCCGTTCACGAAAAAAATTGACGTTAAAACGTGGAACCTGCAGCATGACCAGGGAGGGAAATTCCGCGCCCAGAATCTGCGCGCGATGAACACCATGGATTCGCGGGGAGAAAAACGCTATTCCTTTGAGGAATTTCTCTTCATCATCTTTGACCGCCTGTATACTCTTCGCAACCAGGTTGTGCACGGCGGCGCCACTTACCAATCTTCGTTCAACCGCGATAGTGTTGATGTCGGCGGGAAAGTTCTCGGTCTGCTGACGCGGGCGATGTTGGAGATTATGCTAAAAGCAATGCAAAAGAACTCCGAAGAACAGTGGGGGTGGATTGCCTATCCTCCTATCGGGCCCGCGCCGCGCCGGTCATCGTAGGTTTTTCATGACCATCAAAACCATCACCCTAACCCCCGAGGAAGTCCACGCCCTCGCTTTCAGCGCGCTGCTGGCATGCGGCACTTCGCGGCCCAATGCGGAGTCGGTGGCGCGCTCGGTCACCGCCTCGGGCTACCATGTGGAGGCGCTGGCGCGGCGCGGCCTGCTCGGCATGGGCTTCACCAACGCGCCGGCCTCCATGGCGCCCCACGGCGGCAAGGCGGCGGTTTTCGGCACCAACCCGCTGGCCCTGGCGGCGCCGGACGGCCACGGCCGGGCGCTTTTGATTGTGGACCAGTCCTCAAGCGTGGTCGCCAAAAGTGAACTCGCGGTGTACGCCGCCGCCGGCAAGCGGATTCCCAAAGGCTGGGCGCTGGACGCCGCCGGCAAGCCCACCACCGACCCGGAGGAGGGACTCAAAGGAACCATGCTGCCGAGCGGCGGTTACAAGGGTGCCGGCATCGCGCTGATGGTGGAGGTGATGGCGGCGGCGGCGGCCGGCGCCAGTCTGGCCGTTGACGCATCATCTTTCGCCGACAACCAAGGCCCGTCGCCGCGCACCGGGCAGTTTTTCATCGCCGTCAACCCGCGCCACTTCGGCGGCCGGCGTTATGATGAAAACATGCGCCGCCTGGCCGATGCCGTCAACGCCCAGCCCGGCGCGCGGTTGCCGGGGGCCGGGCGTTTTGCCTCGCGCAAGCGCATCGCCGCCGGCGGCATCACGTTTCCGCTGCTGCTGCACCGGAGAATCCTGAGCCTCATCCAATCCGCGGAGGAGGAATAACGTGGAATTTTTCACCGAGTACATTTTGTTTTTCGCCAAGACGGTGACGCTGATGTTCGCCGCCATTGCGGTGGTGGGTGCGGTGGCGGCGGCGGCGCAGCGGCACAAAAAGTCGCACCACGAAAAGTTGCAAGTCAAAAGCATCAACCAGCACTACCGCGACATGGAGGCCGCGCTGAACGCCGGCATCTTGGGCCGCAAAGAACTGAAAGCGCGCGGCCGGCGGGACAAAAAAGACCGCAAGGCGCGCGGCAAAAAACAAAGGGAGGGTGAGGGCGGCCGCGGTCGCGTTTATGTGCTGGAGTTTCACGGCGACTTGCAGGCCTCGGCGGTGGCCTCGCTGCGCGAGGAGGTCAGCGCGCTGCTCACCGTCGCCGGCGGCAGGGACGAGGTGGTGGTGAAACTGGAAAGCGGCGGCGGCATGGTGCACGGCTACGGCCTCGCCGCATCGCAACTGGCGCGCTTTAAGGAGCGCGGCATTCCGCTGACCGTCGCCGTGGACAAAGTCGCGGCCAGCGGCGGCTACCTGATGGCCTGCGTCGCCAACACCATCATCGCCGCGCCGTTTGCGGTCATCGGCTCCATCGGCGTGCTGGCGCAAATTCCAAACCTTCACCGCCTGCTGAAAAAACACGACATTGACTTTGAGCAGTTCACCGCCGGCGAGTTCAAGCGCACCGTCACTTTCCTCGGCCCCACCACCGACAAGGCGCGCGACAAAATGCAGCGCGACGTGGAGGACATGCACCGTCTGTTCAAGGAATTCGTCGTCCGCCAGCGCCCCGGCGTTGACATTGAAAAAGTGTCCACTGGCGAACACTGGCCAGCGTTGCGCGCGCTGGAGTTGGGCCTGGTGGACAAGGTGCAGACCAGCGACGACTACCTCATGAGCCGCCGTGATGATGCCGACATTTACGCGGTCAAGTTCACCGTCCGGCAAACCCTGGCCGAGCGTTTGCGCCTGCCCTTCCTCAGTTCCGCATCCCGACGTGCCGCCGCCGCCCCCGGCCCGGCGCCCATGGTCTGAGCGGTGACGGTGTTCACCCTCGGCGGCCGCACTCCGGTGCTCGGCGATTGCTACATCGCGCCCGGCGCCACTGTTGTCGGCGGTGTCACCATCGGCGCCGGCAGCAGCGTGTGGTTCGGCGCCGTCATCCGCGGCGACAGCGACGCCATCACCATCGGCGCCGGCAGCAACATCCAGGACGGCAGCGTTCTGCACACCGACCCCGGCTTCGCCCTCAGCATCGGCGACGGCGTCACCATCGGCCACCAGTGCATGCTGCACGGCTGTGCCATCGGCGACGGCAGTTTAATCGGCATCCACAGCACCGTGCTCAACGGCGCGACCATCGGCCGCGACTGTTTAATCGGCGCCCATAGTTTGGTCCCCGAGGGCCGCGCCATTCCCGGCCGCGTCCTCGCTTTCGGCGCGCCGGCCAAGGTGGTGCGCGTGCTCAGCGACGAGGAAGTCGCCGCCCTGCGCGCCAACGCCGAGGTGTACGTACGGCGCGCGCGGCGGTACCGCGGGCAACTGCGCGAGGCCCGGCGGTGACCGCGGTCATGAACGCGGTTGAAATCACCGCACCCGGCGGGCCGGAGATGCTGCGCATGGTAAAGCGGCCGCGGCCGTCACCGGCCGCCGGCGAGGCGCTGATTAAAGTCACTGCCGCCGGCGTCAACCGCCCCGACATCATGCAACGCGAAGGCCGGTACCCGCCGCCGCCCGGCGCCAGCGATATTCCCGGTCTTGAAGTCGCCGGCACCGTCACCGCCGTCGGTGACGGCGTCGACGCCGGGATGGTCGGCGCTGAGGTTTGCGCGCTGGTCACCGGCGGCGGTTACGCCGAACTGTGCACCGCCGCCGCCGCATTGTGCCTGCCGTGGCCCGACGGTTATGACGCCGTCCGCGCCGCCGTATTGCCGGAAACTTTCTTCACCGTGTGGACCAATGTCTTTCAGCGCGCCAACTTGCGGCGCGGCGAGACGCTGCTGGTGCACGGCGGCGCCGGCGGCATCGGCACCACCGCCATTCAACTCGCCCGTGCTTTCGGCGCCACCGTCCTCACCACCGCCGGCAGCGACGCCAAGTGCGAGGCATGCCTCGGCCTCGGCGCCGCGCGCGCCGTCAACTACAACAGCGAAGACTTCGCCGCCGCGGTCCGTGACGCCACCGGCGGTGACGGCGTCAACGTCATTTTGGACATGGTCGGCGGCGACTACCTGCGGCGCAACATCGGTTGCCTGGCCGCCGGCGGCCGCCTGGTGCAAATCGCGCTGCAGCGCGGCGCCAAGGGCGAGTTGGATTTGTCCGCGGTGATGCTGAAACGGCTCACCATCACCGGCTCCACCCTGCGCGCCCGCAGCGTCACCGAGAAAACGGCCATCGCCGATGCGCTGCGCGCGCATGTTTGGCCGCTGCTTAACGACCAAACCGTCGCGCCGGTGATGCACAAAACCTTTTCGCTGCCCGAGGCCGCCGCCGCGCATGCCGAGTTGGATTGCGGCGCGCATATTGGCAAGGTGGCGCTGACGGTGGACTGAGGCGCCGGGCCGGGTTTGACAGGGGCGGCGGCTGAATTTATGATGGCGCCGTCACTTTCACCCGCCCACCGCAGGAGATTCCAATGCCGCGCAATTGTTCGTTCAGTTCAGAATCGGTGTCCGAGGGGCATCCGGACAAGGTCTGCGACCAAATTTCCGATGCAATTCTGGATGCCGCGCTGGTTGCGGCGGGGGAGGAACAGGCGCGGCGCCGGGTGCGGGCGGCGTGCGAGACCATGGTTAAAAACAACCGCGTGGTGCTCGGCGGCGAGATCAGCAGCGCGGGCTTGGACTACGACAAAATTGTGCGCGCCGTGGTGAACGGCATCGGCTACAACCGCGACGAGCTGGGCTTTAATGGCGGCACCTGCCGCGTTGAAAATTACATCGGCGAGCAATCGCCCGACATCGCCCAGGGCGTGGACCGCGATGAGAGAAAAAACCAGGGCGCCGGCGACCAGGGGATGATGTTCGGTTATGCATGCAGCGAGACCGAGGAGTTGATGCCGGCGCCGATTTTTTACGCCCATCAGTTGATGCGGCGGCATGCCGAGTTGCGCCGCACTGAAAAATTTCCATGGCTGCGGCCCGACGCCAAGGCGCAGCTCAGCGTCCGCTATGAGGGCGATGCGCCGGTGGCGGTGGAGACCGTGGTGCTGTCCACCCAGCACGATGAAAGCGTCACCCGGCAACAGATTAAAGAGGCGGTGGTGGAGGAAATCATCAAGCCGGTGCTGGCGGAAAAATGGCCCGGCGGCAAATCCCAATACCTCATCAACCCCACCGGCAAATTCGTCATCGGCGGACCGGTGGGCGACTGCGGACTCACCGGGCGCAAGATTATCGTGGACACCTACGGCGGCTCGGCGCGCCACGGCGGCGGGGCCTTTTCCGGCAAGGACCCGTCCAAGGTCGACCGCTCGGCGGCCTATGCCATGCGCCATGTGGCAAAAAATATCGTCGCCGCCGGACTGGCCGCGCGTTGCGAGGTGCAAATCGCCTACGCCATCGGCAAGGCCGAGCCGGTGAGTTTAATGGTGGAAACTTTCGGCACCGCGCACAAAAAGTTAAGCGACCGGCGCATAGAACAATTGGTGCGCGCGCATTTTAAGCTTGCGCCGGCCGACATCACCGACTCGCTGGATTTACTGCAGCCGATTTACCGTGAAACCGCCGCCCATGGCCACTTCGGGCGCGCCGGGTTTCCCTGGGAAAAAACCGACAAGGCGGACGCATTGCGCGACGCCGCCGGCATTTAACCACCCTCGCCATCACCGTAAAAAACCGGAGGAGCAAGCCATGCCCGCACAGCCTGTCCGCAAACTGCACGAAGATTACAAAGTCGCCGACATCACCCTCGCCGACTGGGGGCGCCGGGAGATTCGCATCGCCGAAACCGAAATGCCGGGCCTGATGGCGTTGCGCCGCGAATACCGTGACGCGCAGCCGCTGGCCGGCGCGCGCATCGCCGGCTGCCTGCACATGACGGTGCAGACCGCGGTGCTGATCGAGACGCTCACCGAGTTGGGCGCCGAGGTGCGCTGGTCATCGTGCAACATTTTTTCCACCCAGGACCATGCCGCCGCCGCCATCGCCGCCAGCGGCGTGCCGGTGTTCGCATGGAAAGGGGAGAGCGAGGAGGAATACTGGTGGTGCGTGGAGCGGACCATTCTCGGCCCCGGCAACTGGCGCCCGAATATGCTGCTGGACGACGGCGGCGACCTGACGGCGATGATGCACGACAAGCATTTCAGCCTGCTGGATGACGTGCGCGGCCTGTCCGAGGAGACCACCACCGGCGTGCACCGGCTGTACGAGATGATGGAAAACGGAACGTTGCGGGTGCCGGTGTTTAATGTGAACGACTCGGTCACCAAGTCCAAGTTCGACAACTTGTACGGCTGCCGCGAGTCGCTGCTGGACGGCATCAAGCGCGCCACCGACGTGATGATTGCCGGCAAGGTCGCCGTGGTGTGCGGCTACGGCGATGTGGGCAAGGGCTGCGCGCAGTCGTTGCGCGCCCAGGGCGCGGCGGTGCAGGTCACCGAATGCGACCCGATTTGCGCGCTGCAGGCGGCGATGGAAGGTTACCGCGTGGTCACCATGGAAGAGGCCGCGCCGCGCGGGGATATTTTTGTCACCGCCACCGGCAACTGGCATGTCATCACCCGCGGGCACATGGCGGCGATGAAGGACCAGGCCATTGTGTGCAACATCGGCCACTTTGACAGTGAAATTGACGTGGCCGGCCTGCGCGAATACCAATGGGAAAACATCAAGCCGCAGGTGGACCATGTCATTTTCCCCGATGGCAAGCGCATTATCCTGCTCGCCGAAGGCCGCCTGGTCAACCTCGGCTGCGCCACCGGCCACCCGAGTTTTGTCATGTCCAACTCGTTCACCAACCAGGTGCTGGCGCAGATGGAACTGTGGGGCAACCCGGGCAAGTACGGGAAAAAAGTTTACGTGCTGCCCAAAGCGCTGGACGAAAAAGTCGCCCGCCTGCACCTGGACAAAATCGGCGCGCGGCTGACGCGGCTCAGCGCAAAACAGGCCGAATACATCGGCGTACCGGAGGAGGGGCCGTTTAAGCCGGAGTATTATCGGTATTGACGGTGGTCCCGGACCTGGTCACATTTGATTTGTTCTGAGTTCATCACCGCCTTGCCAAATTGGCCGATGAAATGAAAGTTCAATGAAAGCCGTTGTTGCATGCGCCGGGTCCAAGGCCGAAGATACCGGGTATTGGACGACCGAAGAAGGCGGAAGAGTGATGCTTGTCGCGCGCCCCGGCCACGCGCCGGGCGGTGATGGTTTTCTTTAAGTGTGTGCATGACTTTATGCACGGGAGAATCACATGTTAGCCCTCATCACCGCCCTCCCCAGTGAAGCCCGGCCGCTGATTGACACTCTCCGCCTCAAGCGCATTATTCCCGAATCGCCGTTCGCGGTTTACCGGGGCGACGACGTTTTTTTAATTGTCAGCGGCATTGGCGCCGTTGCAAGCGCATGCGCCGTCGGATTTTTGCGCGGGCAAATGGATGCGCCGGCGGCATGGCTCAACGTCGGCATTGCCGGACACGCCAATCTTGCGGTGGGCGAGGCGATGCTGGCGAACAAAATCACCGCCGCCGCCGGCGGGCGCAACTGGTATCCGCCGCGCGTTTTTCCCTGGGCCGGCCACGACGGCGCGCTGGTGACGGTGCCGCAACCGCGCGCCGCATATGCGGCCGGTGAAGCATATGATATGGAGGCGGCCGGGTTTTATCCGGCGGCCTGCCGATTTGCCGATGCGGAGTTGGTGCAGTGTTTGAAGATTATTTCCGACGGCCCGCTGTCGCCGATGTCCGGCCTGGACCGGACGAAAGTTGCCGGCCTGGTGCACGCGCGCATGGAAACAGTGCTGCAACTTGCCGGAATTTTGCAGTCGCTTTGCGCGGAAAGGGTTTACGATTCACCCGGCGGTGCGCTTTACGAAAAAATTTCGCGGCAAGCCCGTTTCAGTGAAACACAAAAACAACAACTCAAAAATCGCCTCCGCCGCCTCGCGCTCCTGGTGCCGCGGGCGGATGATGATGCGATGACCGCCCTCGCCGGCGCGCAAAGCGCGGCGCAGATTTTGCGACGGCTGGAAGCGCGCCTCAATGCGGCGTCACGGGACCTCGGCCATGGTTGATTTGATTTACCGTGAGGCCGCCCTGCGCGGCGATGCGCGGGCCGAGTCGGTGCTGCGGCGTTTTCCCAAGGCGTCGGTGGTGGAATGCGGGCGCTACGGCGAGGTGTTCAACCCGAAAGCGCAGAACTTCCGCCTGCAGAAAAAACGCCCGGCGCTTATTCTTGCGCGCAAGCACCGGCGGCGGATGCTGCCGGCGCCGCCCGGATACGGCATCGGCGGCGCGCACAACTATTATTTTTCCCACATGCTGAACTGTGTTTATGACTGCCGCTACTGTTTTTTACAGGGCATGTTTCGCTCGGCGAATTATGTTTTGTTTGTGAACTTTGAATCGTTCCAGCGTGACATGGATGAATTGTTGGCGCGCCATGCCGGCGAGCCGGTGTGGTTTTTCTCCGGCTATGACTGCGACAGTCTGGCGCTGGACGGCATGAGCGGTTTTGCCGATGCCTTCCTGCCGTTTTTTGCCGGGCGGCCGCGCGCGTTTCTGGAACTGCGCACCAAGAGCACGCAGGTGAGCGCACTGCTTAGACGCGCGGCGCTGCCCAATGTAGTGACCGCGTTCAGCTTCACTCCTGAGGAAATTTCCCGCACACTGGAGCGCGGCGTCCCGTCCATTGCCAAGCGCATCAAAGCCGCCGCGCGCCTGCAACAAAACGGCTGGCCGGTGGCGTTGCGCTTTGACCCGCTCATGGACAGCGCCGACTTTTGCGGCCAGTATGCGCGTTTGTTTGACGCCGTGTTTGCCGCGCTCGACGCCGGCGCGCTGCACTCGGTTTCCCTCGGCGCGTTTCGCATGCCGCGCAACTTTTACAAAAACATTGCGCGTTTGTATCCCGGCGAAAAACTTTTTGCCCGTGCTTACGCCGCCGCCGGCGGCGTCACCGTCTACCCGCCGCAAACCGAGCGCGCGATGGTTGACTTCTGCGCCGAAAAAATTCGGCGCCATATCCCGGCGCGGAAATTTTTCCACAACTCCGCTCCCGCCCATGCGCCCGGCGTTTAGCAAAAAGAATTTTCTGGTCACCGGCGCAAGTTCCGGCATCGGCCGTGCCGTCACCCAGTCGCTGCTGGCCGGCGGCGCAAAAGTCACCGGCATCGCCCGCGATTTGTCCCGCGCCGCGCCGGCGGACAATTTTCGCCGCCGGGAAATGGACCTCGGCGATTTGAAAAAATTGCCGCAAAACCTCACCGCTTTGCAAAAGCAATGCGCCGACCTTGACGGCGCGGCGCTGTGCGCCGGGGCCGGGCGTTTTGGCTCGCTGGAGGAATTTTCCCACGGACAAATCAGCGCGCTGCTGGACTTAAATTTAACCTCGCAAATTTATTTAACCCGCGCGCTGTTGCCGGCATTGAAACGCAACCGCGGACGTCTGGTTTTTATCGGCTCCGAGGCGGCCCTCGCCGGCGCGCCCCGGGGCGCGGTGTATTGCGCGGCCAAGTTCGGCCTGCGCGGCTTCGCCCAGTCCCTGCGTCTTGAGTGCGCCGCGGCCGGCATGCGCGTCACCATTATCAACCCCGGCATGGTGCGCACGCGGTTTTTTGACGGCCTCTCATTTGAGCCCGGCCAGGATGCGGACAACGCCCTCACCGCCGGGGAAGTCGCCGCGGCCGTGGTGCATGCGCTTGGCATGGACGGCGGCGTGGTGGATGAAATTAATTTATCGCCGCTGAAAAAAGTCGTGGCGCGCAAACCGCCGCCCTCACCCTGATGCCGCCAGCCGGTGCGCCGCGCGCGTGGTTTCCGGCAGGCGGTATTTTTTGCAGCAGGCGAGGGTGAAGTTCACCGCGGCGCGGTGCGAGACACGGTGGCCGGGGGAGACGAACAACGGTTTTTTGCCGGCGCGCGCGCGCAACACGCTGCCGATGCGCTCGTTGTTGTGCATCAGCGCGGCGGTTGCGCCTTTTTCATTGCCCGGTTCACGGAAATCGCCAATCAGCCGCGACTTGGCGACGCCGATTGCGGGGATGCCGGTGGCGACGCCGAAGTGGCAGGCGATGCCGAAGCGTCTCGGGTGGGCGATGCCCTGGCCGTCGCACAGCACCAGGTCGGGCGGGGCGCGCAATTTTGCCAGCGCATCCAGCAGCACCGGCAACTCGCGAAACGACAGAAATCCCGGCACATATGGAAAGTCAACCGTCCGCACCGCCGTCGCGCAGTCCGTCACCGTCAGTTGCGGAAACGAAAGTACCACTATCGCGCCGCGCATGGTTTTTTTGTCCACCATTCCGACGTCCGCGCCGGCCACGTTGCGCACCGCCGCATCCGCATCGTCGCTCAAGTCCACCATTTTGCACATTGCATCCTGCACGCGCCGCGCCTCGGCGAAGCCGGGCGGCGCCGGGTTAAATTGCGTTAAGTCGCGCACTCGGCTATGGTGCCGCAAACGGTGCGGAGAAAACAAACATGATTAAAGTCGCGGTCAGCGGCGCCGCCGGGCGCATGGGCTCGGCGGTGGCGCGCGTTGCCGCCGCCGATGCCGGCGCCGTGCTCACCACCGCCGTGGGGCGCGCCGGCAGCGATGCCATCGGCCGCGACCTGGGCGCGGTCAGCGGCGCCGCCGGTTGCGCCGGGGTCACCGTCACCGATTCGCTTGACGGCGATTTTGACGTGCTGATTGATTTCACCACGCCGGCCGCGACCGTGGCATATGCAAAAGCATGCGCCGAAAACTCGCGCCGCATGGTCATCGGCACCACCGGCCTCGGCGATGCCGACAAGGCCGCCATCACCGCCGCCGCCGGCCGCACCGCCATCGTCCTCGCGCCCAACATGAGCGTCGGCGTGACCTTGTGCCTGCGCCTACTGGCCGCCGCCGCGCGCGCCCTCGGCGACTCCGCCGACATTGAAATCGTGGAGGCGCACCACCGCCACAAAAGGGACGCGCCTTCCGGCACCGCGTTGCGCATGGGCGAGGCGGTGGCCGCCGCGCTCGGCCGCGACCTTAAAAAGGACGGCGTGTTTGCCCGCCACGGCGCCACCGGCCCGCGCCCGCCCGGCGCCATCGGCTTCTCCACCATTCGCGCCGCCGACATTGTCGGCGAGCACAGCGTGTGGTTCGCCTCCCCCGGCGAGCGCGTGGAAATCACCCACCGCGCCGCCGACCGCATCAACTTCGCCCATGGCGCCCTGCGCGCCGCCAAGTGGCTCGCCACGCAAGAGCGCGGGCTGTTTGACATGGGGGATGTGCTGGGGCTATGAGGCATTGGCGCATGCCGGCCGTGCTGCGCGGCGGGCCGGGCGGGAAAAGTTAAACATCAGCGCCGCCTTCACCGGCAACCACCGCCGCCGTATTACAATACCCCGATGAAACCGGTCAACATTGCCATTGCCGGCCTCGGCACCGTGGGAGCGGGGACGGCGCGGGTGCTGGCGCGCAACCGCGGGGAGATTGCGCGGCGGGCCGGGCGGGAGATTGCGGTGACGCGCGCCTTGGTTCGCGACCTCGGGCGGGCGCGAGATTGTGACACCAAAGGCGTCACCCTTGGCGACGATCCGCTGGCGCTGGCCGACGATCCGCGGGTTGACATCATCGTGGAACTCATGGGCGGCGAGAGTGTGGCGCGCGACTTAATCATGCGCGCCATCGCCAACGGCAAGCACGTGGTCACCGCCAACAAGGCGCTGATTGCCCGGCATGGCAACGAAATTTTTGCCGCGGCGCGCGCGGCCGGGGTGATGGTTGCGTTTGAGGCCGCGGTCGCCGGCGGCATTTCCATCATCAAAACCATCCGCGAGGGACTGGCCGGCAACCGCGTGCTGCGCGTGGCCGGCATCATCAACGGCACCTGCAATTTCATCCTGAGCGGCATGGCCGAGCGCAATTGTTCCTTTGACGAGATGCTGGCCGAGGCCGGGCAGCGCGGCTACGCCGAGGCCGACCCGTCGCTGGACATTGACGGCGTGGACGCCGCGCACAAGATCGTCATTTTGGCCGCCATCGCTTTCGGCATTCCGCTGCGCCACGACGCCGTCAACTGCGAGGGCATCCGCGGCATGAGCGCGCTGGACATGGAGCTGGCCGCCGACCTCGGCTTCACCATCAAGCACCTCGGCATCGCCGCGCGCAGCGGCGACGGCATCACCATCCGCGCCCACCCGGCGCTGGTGCCCAGGCGCCACCTCATCGCCAACGTGGCCGGGGTGATGAACGCCATTCTGGTCAACGGCGATGCGGTGGGCGACACCGTGCACTACGGCGCCGGCGCCGGCGCCGAGCCCACCGCCTCCTCGGTGGTGGCCGACATCGTGGACGTGGTGCGCGCGCTGACCACCGACCCGGACAACCGCGTTCCGCACCTCGCCTTTCAGCCCGGCGCATTGGCCGACCTGCCGGTGGTGGCGCGCGAGGAGGTGGAAACCTGCTACTACCTGCGCCTCAGTGCCATGGACAAGCCGGGCGTGCTGGCCGATGTGACGCGCATTCTCGCCGAGCGCGCCATCAGCATTGAGGCGGTGCTGCAAAAAGGCCGCGCCGGCGACGGTGAGGGTGACGGCGGCGGCGGCCGGGTGCCGGTGGTGCTCCTCACCCACCGGACGCGGGAGAAAAATGTGGACGATGCATTGCGCAGCATCGCCGCGCTGGATTCGGTGGACGATTCGCCGGTGCGCATGCGCGTGGAATATTTGGAATGAGCGGCAAGCATTACATCACCGCCGAGGAGTTGCTGTGCGACTCTTTTGAGTTGGGCGCGCGGGTGATTGAAAGCGGCTTCCGCCCCGACTTCATTGTCGGCATCTGGCGCGGCGGAACGCCGGTGGGCATTGCGGTGCAGGAGACGCTGCACTATTTTGAACTCAGCACCGACCACATCGCCATCCGCACCTCATCCTACCGCGGCATCGGCGAGCGCGACAGCACGGTGAAGGTGCACGGCATGGGCTACATTGTGCGCAATGTGAACGCCGAGGATGCGCTGCTGATCGTGGACGACGTTTATGACACCGGCCTCAGCGTCGCCGCGGTGCTGGAACACCTGCGCTCGCAGGCGCGCAAAAACACGCCGCGCGACATCCGCATCGCCACGCCGTGGTTCAAGCCGGCCAGCAACCGCACCGGCCGTGAGCCCGACTACCACATTCACCGCACCGACAAGTGGCTGGTGTTTCCGCACGAGGTGCACGGCCTGAGCATCGCCGAAATCCGCAAAAACAAACCGGGCATCGCGCCCATCATCCAACGTTTGGACCGGCGCGGCCGCGGCTGAATGCCCGCCGCCGGCGTCACCGTGGCCGACATCCAAGCCATCAAACGCATCTGCGGCGCCGGCGGCTGGGTGGACGGCGGCGGCGTTGACGCGGCCGCGTTCACCGTTGACCGGCGCGAAAAATTCCACGGCCGCGCCGCACTCATCGCCATGCCGGGCAGCGCCGCCGAGGTGGCGGAAGTACTACGCCACTGCAACGCGCGCGGCATCGGCGTGGTGCCGCAGGGCGGCAACACCGGCATGGCGGGCGGCGCGACGCCGTCCGCCGGCGGCGGACAAATCATTTTGCACCTCGGGCGGATGAACCGCATCCGCGAGGTGGACCGCGCCAACTCCACCGTCAGCGCCGAGGCCGGTTGCGTGCTGGCCGCCGTGCAGGAGGCGGCGCGGCGCGAGGGGCTGTTGTTTCCGCTGGCCATGGGTTCGCAGGGCTCGTGCATGGTGGGCGGCGCGCTGTCCACCAACGCCGGCGGCGTGCGGGTGCTGCGCTACGGCAACGCGCGCGAGTTGACCCTGGGCCTGGAGGTGGCGCTGGCCGACGGCCGGGTGCTTGACGGCATGAACAAACTGCGCAAGAACAACAGCGGTTACGATTGGAAACAATGGTTCATCGGCGCCGAGGGAACTTTGGGCGTGGTGACGGCGGCGGTGCTGCGGCTTTTTCCGGACGAAAGCCATGCGCACACTTGCTGGCTGGCGTTGGGCGGGGCCGGGGATGCGGTGCGGTTGCTCGGCGAGTTCCGCGGCGCGTTGGGCGGCGCGCTGAGTTGTTTTGAGTTTATGGAGGGTGAGTGCGTGGCGCAAGTGTTGCGCGCGATTCCCGGCGTGCGCAATCCACTGGCAAAAAATTATCCGGCATATGTGCTGGCGCAGAGCGGGGCGCAATCGGCGGCGGCGGCCGGCGGTGAAATTTTGCCGGCGCTGCTGGCGCGGTTGCTGGATGAAAACAAAATTCTCGACGCCACCATTGCCGCCGGCGAGGCGCAGGCGGCGAACCTGTGGAAAATCCGCGAATCCATTCCCGAGGCGGAAAAAAAGCGCGGCGGTTATGTCAAGCATGATATTTCCCTGCCGCTGTCGACCCTGGCCAATTTTATGGCCGAGTCGCGGCGCTGGATTGCAAAGGATTTTCCCGGCGCCGTGACCGCCGCTTTCGGCCATGTCGGCGACGGCAACCTGCATTTTAATGTCCGCCTGCCGGATGGCGCGGATGCTGATTCCTTCACCGAAAAAGTTTACGCCGCAGTGCACGCCCACGGCGGCAGTTTCAGCGCCGAGCATGGAATAGGGCAGTTGCGGAAAAAAGAATTGCTCGCGTTCAAAAGCGCCGAGGAGATCGCACTGATGCGGCAACTGAAAGAAACCTTGGACCCCGGCAACATCATGAACCCGGGCAAAGTTCTGGACTGGGCCGCCACTACCCGGCCAGCGGCAGGTTAAGGGTGAACACCGCGCCCGGCGCATCCTGGCGCTGGCTGGCCTGCAGATGGCCGCCGTGGTGTTCGGCAATCATCCGCGCCACGTACAAGCCCAGCCCGAGGTGCGACTTGCCGCCGCTTTTCTGGCTCAGTGAAACCATGGGATCGAATATTCTCTCGCGCAAATCCTCCGGCGGCGGCGCGCCGCTGTTGATGATGCGCAGGATGACGCGGTTTTCCATGCGGCTGATGCGAAACAGCACCGGCGAGTCGCGGTCGCCGAACTCCACCGCATTGTCGGTGAGTTTGTCCAGCATCTGCGCGAAGTGCTCGGCCGAGGCGGAAATCATCTGCGCCTCAATGGTGCGCTCGACGATAAAACGGTGGCCGGGATGCGCCACCTGGCAGCCCTCCACATAACTGCTGACAAAGTCGCACAGGTTGAGCCGCTCCATCCTTTCACTGTGCATGGCCTCCTCCAGATTGGCGGCTTCGGTGAGGTTGGTGATGATGGAGCGCAGCCGCTTCAGGCCGTTCTGCGCGCGCTTGACATATTGCGCGTACTTTTCGTTGTTGCCGGGGATTTGCTCTTCAAGATTGTGCAGTGAAGAGTTCACCACATTGAGCGGGTTGCTAATCTCATGCGCCAGCGTGTCGGGCATGGTTTCCAGATAGCGGGTGTACTGGTTCAGTTTGCCCAACATGGAGGAAATACCGCGCGACAGGTCGCCGATTTCGTCGGCGGCGCGGGCATCGGGTTGAATCTGCACCGCGCGCACCCGGCCTTCCGGGGTGATGGCCTGCTCCGAGGCGTTGCGCAGTTTGCGAATGCGCCGCGTCAGGCGGAAGGAAAAATAGGCCAGACTTAAAATCAGCAGGACAAAAACCGCGAAGGTGATGACGGTGATGTTCTGCACCAGCTTGTTCTGCGGGCCGAGGGTCTGGCCGCTGGTCTGCTCCACCAGCACTGCGCCGAGCAGGCCGTCGGCGGACACGATGCGCGCGGCGGTGAGCAGCACCTGGGTTTCGCTTTGCGGCGTCTGGCTGCGGTGCACCGGCACCGGCGACGCATCCGCCGGATCCGACAGTACGCGGCTGACAATGGTGTTCCATGCGGTGTCGTAGTCGCCTTGCCCGGAGGCGCGGCTGACTTCCAGCGCGCTCAGCGCCTTGCCCGACAGCCATGACACCGCCGAGGTCAGCCGCTCGGCGACGCGCGCGGCGATGCGGCCGGCGGCGGTGCCGGCCTGTGGTTTGGGCGGCGGCGGGGCGGCGATGCCGGCCGGGTTGCCGACCACGGCACGGATGCTGCGCTCGGTGTCAATAATCCAGATGCGCGCGCCGGGGCGGTCCAGGCCGCGCAGGATGTCGGAGATCTCCGGCGAGTCGCGGTAGATGCGGGTGAATGGCCGCGGCGCGTCGGGGAAGGTGGACAGCACGCGGCCCACCTGGCGCGCCTCCGGGTCGTCCACATCGGCGATGGAAAAGCCGACCCGGGTGTTGCGGTCCACCAGCGCGAGGGGCAGGCGGATTTCAATGTTGTAGCCGCCGCCCACCGGCGCCTGCACCGCGGCGATGTCCAGCGGCTCGCCGGTGAGCGGGTAGGTCCACTCGGCGTCCATCAGGTAGACGCTCATGCGCCCCGGGCGGCGGGCGGTGAACAGGTAGCGCCGGGTGGCGCCGCCGGCTTCCTGGGTGGTGAGCCGCAGGTGGTCGCTGTTGTTCAGCCGGCGCATTTCGGTGTCGCGGTGGACGGTGACGTCGTCGCGCACGTGAAAGAAAGCGTACACGAAGTTGTTGAAGTGGCTCAGCACGTTATAGAACGACAGCGCCGAGATGTCGTCCCGGGCGTTGCACTGCCATGGGTGGACGCTGAAGAAGCGGGCGTCGTTGAACACCCGGCCCCAGTCGGCGGCGCTGCCGTCGATCTGCAGGGGGCCATCCAACTGGTGGGAGAAGAAATCGTTGGGCCGCGCCAGCAACGTGGGAATGCCGATGCCGGGGTCGAACAACTGCGGCCGGTTATGCAGCACCGTGGCCACCGCCTGGGCGGTGAGGCTCAGCGCCTGCTCCTGGCCGGCGAGGAGGAACTTCTGCGTCTCCAGAATGTACCGGTAGCCGACCCAGGGCAGCAGCAGAAAGGTCATGGTTATCAGCAGCAACTTGGTGCGGATGCTGAGGATGCCTTTGCGGCTGCGGCCGCTTTGCCGGTCGGTGCCTTTCATTTTTATCCGTCCCCGGCGCGCCAGCGGTAGCCGATGCCGAACACCGTTTCAATCATGGCAAAGTCGGCGTCCACCTCGCGGAATTTTTTGCGCACCCGCCGCACGTAGCCGTTGATGGAGTTTTTTTCCACGTAACTCTGGCGCGTCACCTGCATCAGGCTGTCGTAGGTCTTGACCATGCCCGGCTTGCGCGCCAGCGACTCCACCAGCCAGAACTCGGTGAGGGTGAAGTTGAGCACGGCGCCGTCCCACGACGCCGCCATGCTGCCGGGGTCCATGCGCAACTTGCCGAGGGTGAGGGCGCTTTCGTCTTCGTTGCGCGACTGAATGCCTTCGGCAATGCGAAACAGCGAGTTAATGCGCACGGTGAGAAACGGCAGGCTGACCGGTTTGGTCAGGTAGTCCCAGGCGTCCAGCCGCAGGCCGGAAACGCGGTCCACATCGCTGTCGCGCGCGGTGAGAAAAATAATCGGCAGGCCCGGACTCATGGAGCGCAACTCACGGCACAAGTCAAAACCGCCGTCCATCTCGTCCTCCAGCATGATGTCCAAAATGGCCAGGTCGGGCAGTTGCCGGCGGAAGTGGGCGAGGGCGTCTTTGCGGTTGGCGAAAGTGCGGATGTCGTAGCCCTGCGATGACAGAGCATCGGCGTAGTTTTCGCGCTGGTCGGCGTCGTCCTCAATGATGGCGATGGTGCGGCTCATGGGTTTTTCGGCTTTTTGGCACGTGTTGTTTTTTTGACACAGCAGCCCGTGGGCGGAATTCCTTGTCTACATAACACGATTCGCCGTCCGGCCGGAGAATTCAGGGCAAATGCCACTGCTTTGCCACATGTTAAGCCGCAAGTTGCCACCCGGCGGGGCTGTAATGGGCGCAAGACCAACCACATATGGCGGTGCGATTATGAACAGCAAGCGGGTTTTTGTCCCTTTGACCGACGAGGTCCTTTACCGGCGCCCGGAATGGATTGCCGAAAGCGGCAAGTTGACGCCGTTCAACGCCGGCCTGCCGTGTTACCGCTGGCTGGCGGAGCAGGGCGGCCAAATGGCCGAGGCGGCCGAGGGCGCCGCCGCCACGCCGGCCGTGCGGCCGATGCGCCGGCGGGGCGGGCTATTGCCGGCAAGAAGCCGCCGCCTGCCGTTTGTCCCGGCCTACGGAACATAAGCACCGCAAAACCTGGCATGAAAAACGCGCCGCAAAAAACGGCGCGTTTTTTATATCCCGGCCTCACCCTCAGCGCAGAATATTTGCATCCGGCGGCTCGCGGTATTGGTCAAACTTAAACAGATTTTCCTGCAGCCGGCCATTGCCAATCATGGACAGTTTCTTGATGGAGAACCCCGGCATCATTCCCAGCAACTGCTGCGTGCCGTAGTCCGGCGACACCAACGTCTCATCGGTGAGGGGAATGTATTCCAACTGCTCGTTGCGCATGAACTCCATGCGCGACGGCGCCGCCGGCATCTCGCCGCGCAGGGTGGTGTAGAAATACAGCAGGCTGTCCTCCTTGCAGCCCTTGCTGACCTGGTCGATTGTGCGAATGATGCGCCGATGGTCGAGAAAATTAAGAAAATCCCACAGCAGAACCAAGTCAAACTTGTGCTCCTGCGTCAATTCCACCAGCACCGGCGGCAGCGGCGGCTCCGCTTGCTCCTCGTCCTCGTCCGACTCCTCGCCCTCAGGCGGCGGCGGTGCGCCGAGCAACTCTTCAAAGCAGTCAAGCACATGAATCCGGCAGTTAAACTGGAACAGAAAGTCCGCCAGCGACTGCCACAGCGGCCCGGCGTTCAAGACCAACAACCTGTCCTGGCGCGCCGCCAGCAAACTGTACATCGCCCCCAGCCCCGGCGAGTCCATCACCCCGGAGGAGGCGCCGGTTTCCCTTCGCAGGCGTTGCTGGGCCTGTTGCAGCGACATTGGCGGGGGGCGCGCTTGCTGTCCGGCGCTCAGGGATTTCCGGACCCGTCGCGGCGCGGCGGAATCTTGTCCTCGGGTTTGGCGGTGCCGCGGCCCTCACCATCGGTGTCGATGGAACCCTTGAATTTGCAGCCGTCCTCAATGACGATGCGCGGCGTCACAATGGAGCCGTAAACGCGCGAGGTGTTTTTCAGGGTCACCAGTTCCGATGCCTTGAACTCGCCCTGGGCGTCACCCTCAATACGGATGGTGCGGGCGAAAGCCTTGGTGTTGGTGCGCCCCTTGGGGCCGATGATCACGTCGTTGTCCTTGATGGAGATGGAGCCCTCCACCTTGCCGTGAATGACCAGTTGCTCGCTGCCGTTAATGTCGCCCTTGATGTTGATGGTGGGGCCGATGGCGGCCCCGCCACTGACCGGCCGCGTTGCCGCGCCGGGAAAAGTGGACAACTTGCCGACCGGCGCGTCTTTCTCCGCCGTCGCGACCTCGGAATTTTCAGGTTTTTTCCACATCGGAAGTTCCTCGCTGGGTTGTGAATGGATGCGCCGAGTGTAAAACGCCGGTCGGGTGATTTCAAGGGTGTGTACGGGTTCAATACATGTGAGACAGTCAGGCGGCCTCTTTGAGGCGTTGATGGGACGCCATGGGGGTGCGGGAGTTGTGTTTTTGCCGTCGTGTGGGCGGTGGTGGCAGTAGTGGTGTTGGTAG
>RKSH01000116.1 GCA_007570945.1 Gammaproteobacteria bacterium
CCTTGCCCGGCGGTTTTGGATTCGTGGCCGCGGATGTTGACAAAACTTCTCGCCGGTAATTCCTCGCTGTGCGCCAATTCAAAGCCGCGGAAGTAAGCGCGTTGTTCGTCGATAAAACTGATGGGCAAGATGAACGCGCAGATGTCGGCGAACATGCAAGCGCGGGTGATGAATGCGCGCGCCAAGTCGCCGCGCACGCCGAACGGCGGGTTGCCGATGACCGCGTATTGCCCCGGCGCCGGCGGCTGCCAAGTTAAAAAATCATGTTTCTCGATGCCGGCGACACCGTGAACCTGTGGCGCCAAGTCGAGACCGATGCGTTTGTCTTGCGGCAGTAGTTGATAAAACCGGCCATCGCCAGCGCTTGGCTCGACAAAACAATAATCACCCCACCGCTTGCCCAACTTGCGCGCCACCGTGCGCGCGACTTCGATGCAATGCGCGGCGATGGCCGGTTTGGTGAACCATTGATTTTGCGATGCAAGCGTACGGTCGGGTTGCACGCCGCGTTGCAACGGGGATTGCGGTTTATGCACCGGCCGCGCAACAAACATCGGTGGTAGTGCGCGGCCATCGAAGCGGCGGGTGAAATGATGTGCGGATGGCATGTTCATCGTTGCAGAACCGGCTGGCGAGGCGGTGAAGCGTAGCACAAAAAAAACGGCGGATGGACATGCGGAGATGGCGGTCCGGAGTGCGGAAATGATGGTTGCAAGGGCGGAAATGGCGGGGGGATGTTTGAACATAACCGCCGACGCCCCGCTTCTGCTATCTTTACGGTAGCGTCATGTCCACTCCCCAAGCCGAAAACATCACCATGTCCGCCGGCGGGCGGTATTCGCTGGCCACGGCCGGGGCCAGGGATGTGATTGACGGCGCAACAAAGTTGGTGGTGCGCGCCATTGGCGAGGTGCCGGTGGCGGCCGTGGATGGCGTGTTCACCATGAGCGACATGGGCTGCGCCGACGGCGGCACCTCGCTGGGCATGGTGCGGACGGCGATTGGGGCGGTGCGGGAACGGTTCGGCCGGGCGGCGGTGAAAGTGGTCTACGCCGACCAGCCGCGCAACGACTTCAACGCCTTGGCCCGCATCGTGCATGGCCTGGGCGGTTTTGACGGTTATCTGGAGGAGTTTGACGGCGTCTTCCCGCTGTTCTCCGCCACTTCTTTTTACCGCGCCATTGTGCCGCCGGGCGGTTTGCACCTCGGCTTCTCGGCCACCGCCATGCACTGGCTGAGCGGCAAGCCGGGCGATTTGGCGGCGCATGTGCATGCGGTGGGCGCGGTGGGCGATGAGCGGGAAAAATTCGCGGCCCAGGCGCGCGCCGACTGGCAGACGATTCTGCTGCGCCGCGCCGAAGAGTTGGCGCCGGGCGGGCAACTGGTGCTGGTGGTGTTCTGCATGGACGAGCGGGGGCGTTACCTTGGCAACACCGGCGGCGTGAACATGTTTGCGCGTTTCAATGCATTGTGGCGGGGTTTTGTGGAAGAGGGCGCGGTCACCGAAGGAGAGTACCGCGCCATGACCCTGCCGCAGTTTTACCGCACGGTGGAGGAATTCCGCGCGCCGTTTGAGGGTGAGGGCGCGGCGGCGCGCGCCGGTCTGGAACTGCTGGAGATGGAAACGCGCGTCGTTCCCTGTCCTTTTGCCGCGGATTTTAAGATGCACGGTGACGCCGATAAATTCGCCACGGCCTATATTCCAACTCTGCGCACCTGGAGCGAGAGCGTTTTTTACGGCGCATTGTCCACCGCCCGCGCCGGGGGTGAGCGCCGCGCGATTGTGGACAATTTTTACCGCGCTTACGGCGACGAGGTGCGCAACCATCCGGACGGCCACGCCATGGATTACGTCCACGCCTACATGCGGATTAGAAAAACGCGATGAGCCTCAGGGTCGCCGCTTTCATTCTCAGCCTCACCGTCACCATTCCGGCCCCCGCCGCCGGCGATTCCGCGGAAGAAACCGTCATTTCCGGAGTCGCAACCAACGACCGGCCCACCGCCGTCGCCACCATCAGCATCATCGCCGACATGGTGCGCGCCGTGGCCGGCGATTTGGTCACCGTCATCAGCATCGTGCATATCGGCGGCGACCCGCATGTGTACGAACCGCTGCCCTCCGATGCGCGCGCGCTGGCGCGGGCCCACATTGTGTTTCGCAACGGCCTCGGCCTTGAGAGGTGGCTGGACAAACTTATCGGCGCCGCCACCGCCCGGCGGCCGGTGGTCACCGTCACCGCCGGCCTGCCGGCCCTGGTGCAGTCCACCGGCGGTTACCAAGGTGACCCCGACCCGCACCTGTGGATGGACCCGGCGCGCGCGCAAGTCTACGTGGACAACATCACCGCCGGCCTGGCCGGCCGCTTTCCACGCCACGCCGAGGATTTCCGCCGCAACGCCGATGATTACCGCCGGCGACTGGGCGGGTTGTCGGACTGGATTGCCGCCGAGGTCGCCGTCATCCCCCCGGCGCGGCGCAAACTGGTCACCACCCACGACGCTTTCCGCTACTTCGGCGAGCGCTTCGGCTTCACCGTGGTGGCCACCATCTGGGGCATCTCCACCGAGCGCGAGCCGTCGGCGGCCGAGGTCGCCGGCATCATTCGCGCGGTGCGCGCGGCGGCGGTGCCGGCGGTGTTCGTGGAAACCACCATCAACCCCAGACTCATGCGCCGCATCGCCCGCGACGCCGGCGTCACCCTCGGCCGCCCGCTGTACGGTGATTCGGTGGGCGATAAGGGCAGCGGCGCGGAAACGTACACCGGCATGATGCGCGCCAACACCCGCGCCATTGTGGACGCGTTGCGATGACCGCCAACCGGCTGGAAGTGCGCAACCTGCGGGTGTCGTACGGCGACACGGCGGCGCTCAGCGGCGCCACCTTCACCTGCGGCGAGGGCGAGATTGTCGGCGTCATCGGGCCCAACGGCGCCGGCAAGTCCACGTTAATCAAGGCCATCCTCGGCCTGGTTAAACGCGAGCACGGCGAGGTCAACTTCGGCGGCGTGCCGGTGGCGCGGCGGCGGTGCGAGATTGCCTACATGCCGCAGCGCTCCGATGTGGACTGGAACTACCCGGCGGTGGTGGAGCAGGTGGTGGCCATGGGCAGGTACCCGCACGGGCGGCTGTGGCGGCGCGCCAACCGCCATGACCGCGCGCTGGTGGCGGAGGCATTGGAGCGTGTCGGGCTCGGCGCTTTTGCGGCGGCGCCCATCGGCGAGTTGTCCGGCGGCCAGCAGCAGCGGGTGTTTTTGGCCCGCGCGCTGGCGCAGCAAGCGCGGCTGTTGCTGCTGGATGAGCCGTTCGCGGCCATTGACGCCGTCACCCGCGCCGTCCTGTGGGAGCAGTTGCACGAGTTGCGGCGCGAGGGGCGCGGAATTCTGCTGGTGCACCACGAGTTGATGGGCGCCGGCGGCAACTTCACCAAACTGCTCATCCTGTCGCACACCATGGTCGCTTTCGGCGCGCCGTCCGAGGTGCTGACTCGTGACAATTTGCAAATCGCCTACGGCGAGGCCGATGGAACGGTGCAGCGGACGGTGAAAACGGCGGCGCCACCGGCGGAGGCGGAGGCGCCGATGCTGAAAGTGGTGCACCGGGGGGCCAAACCGCCGCCCTGAGTCACGAAAATGCTGCACGAAATCTTCATCGCGCCGCTGGCCGAGTTCACTTTCATGCGCTACGCCCTCGGCGTGGCGGTGATTGTCGGCGTGTGCTCGGCGGTGCTGTCGTGCCTGTTGGTGGTGCGGCGGCAGGCGTTGCTTGGCGACGCCATCTCGCACGCCGTGCTGCTCGGCGTGGTGTTGGGCTGGATGAGCGGCCAGCGCCTCGGCATTTTCTGGGGCGCACTGATTGCCGGCATCGCCGCCGGCGTGGCCATCACTTTCATTGAACGCAACAGCCGCATCAAACTGGACGCGGCCATGGGCATTTTGTTTACTTTCATGTTCGCCCTCGGACTTCTGATCATCGGCGTGGTCAAGCCCACCGGCATCGACCTGTTCCACGTTTTGTTCGGCACCATTCTCGGCATCACCCTTGAAGACCTGATGCTCACCGCCGCCAGCGGCGGGCTGGTGGTGGCGTTCATCGCGGTGTTCTTTCGCGGCTTCCACTTGTGGAGTTTTGACCCGGCCATGGCGCGCGCCGCCGGCCTGCCCGCCGGCCTGCTGCATTATTTGTTCACCGCGCTGCTGTCGGCGGCCATCGTCGCCTCGCTGCAGTCGGTGGGTTTGATTTTGGTGATTGCGATGCTGGTGACGCCGGGCGCCACCGCCTATCTGCTGAGCGACCGCCTGGGCCGCATGATGGGCATCGCCGTCGCCCTCGGCGTGTTCTCGGCGGCGGCGGGCATTTACGCTTCCTACCACCTCAATCTGGCCTCAGGCCCGGCCATTGTGGTGGTGGTTAGTTTGTGCTTTTTGGCGGTGTTCCTGTTCGCCCCGCGCCGCGGCCTGGTGGCGCGCTTGTTGCGCGGCCGCTGGGCGGCGGCGGCGCGGCTGGACGATGATGTGCTGCGCTGTGCGGTGATGGCCGAACTGGAGGAAGGCCATCCGCTGGATGCCGACGGCATCGGCAAGACCCTCGGCCGCGCGCCGCACGAGGTGGAACGGCGGGTGCGCAGCCTGGCGCGCCGCGGCCTGGTGCAAAAAGTCGCCGGCCGCGTGCACGCAACGCCGCGCGGCCGCGAAACCGGCGCCGGCCTGGTGCGCAAACACCGGCTGCTGGAGTCCTATTTGTATGACAAGGAGGGCGTTTCCCTGGACCAACTGCACCGCGAAGCCGACCGCATGGAGCACACCGTCACCGGCGACTTTCTCGATATTTTGGACCGCCAACTCGGCAACCCGGCGGTGGACCCCCACGGCCACAGCATCCCCGGCGCCGCCGGCGAGGAGCGCGGGCTGCGCCGCATCACCGGCCATTCCCTGTGGCGCCTGCCTGCCGGCGGCAGCGGCCGCGTCTCCCTGGTGCGCGACGACCGCGACGACCTGCTGCGCGAAATGGTGCGACTCAACATCGCCCCCGACACCCTGGTCACCGCGCTGGCCAAACAAGGCGCGCAAGTCAAAGTGCGCATTGAGGACAGCGAAACCACCATCCCGGAGGAGTTGGCGGAAAGGATTTACGTGATCCCGGCGGCGGCCTCGGGGTGATGGCGGGCGGGACTTTCTCGACAAGGCCCGCCACTTCCTGCCGCTGAAAAAGGATGAGGTGTATGAGCGGCTGGGGCTGACGCCGCCGGCGGCGGGGCTGAGCGGCGATGCGCCAAAGACGCGGGATGTGGACTTGGTGTCGCGGCAGACGGGGGAGGTGTTCCGGCGGCCGGTGACGCGGGTGCGGCTGCGGGATGGGGCGGGGCATGTGCGGCACTTTCAGCCGGATGCGGGGTGGGGGTATAACCCGGGCGCGGCGCTGCGGCGGCCGAGGCCGGGCATGTTTGCCGACCCGGTGCAGCGGGATTGGGAAGCATTCGGGCGGCCGGACAGCATGCCGCTGCATGCCGCGTTAGCCGGCCTCGCCGTGCCGGGCAGCGTCGCGGCTCGAATGGACGTGCTGCGCAAGACCTACGGCCTCAAAGCCGGCGGCAGCCGCCGCGTCGCCACGCCGGACGGCGTCGATGATGTGGTGATTCACGACGACATGCTGCCGCACATCGCCGACCACGAAGACAAGGCGCGGGTGCGGTTCGCCAACCGCCTGCTGCCGACGCTGGAGGATCCGGACGAGGTGTGGCTGGCCGGCTACAAGAACGACAGGGGCGATTATGAGTTCCGCCGCCACTTTATCCGCGGCTGGGATGACAAGAAAGCCACCTTCACGGTGGTCGCCGAGGGCGCCGATGGGTGGCTGTTCTATACTTTCTTTCCGCTTCGCAACAGGAGCATCAACAGCAAGCGCATCGGCGAGTTGCTGTATTACCGCGCGGAGAAATCAGGTGGGGCTTTATGAGGCAGCAAGGCCGGCGCGGCTCAGATAGCAACTTCTACGGCCAATCGGGAGGCGTATGGCCTGCGCGCCTCGGTCACCGGGTCCCGCCCCTACCGGACACACCCACGCCGGCGCTTGCCAACGGCAATCATACCCCCGCTGGGGCGGCGGTTGTCAAGCGCAAATTCCACACCGCCCCGGGCGACTGGAAAGCGCGCGATGCGTACTTCACCCGGCCGCGCATCGCGCGCCAGGTGTGGGGGTTGGCGCTGCGGCATTGTCGGGCGGAGGGTCTCGACCCGGGCGAGTTGCACTGGATTGAGCCGGCGGCCGGCGCGGGCGTTTTCCTGGCCACCCGGCCGGCCTGCGTCAGGCACATCACCGCCATGGACATCGAGCCGATGGCGGCGGGGATTGCCGAGGGGGATTTTTTGGAAGTGGGGGGATTCGAGACGGACGGCAAGCCGCTGGCGGTGGTCGGCAATCCTCCTTTCGGCAGCCAGCAGGACATGACGACGCGGTTTTTGCAACATGCTTTCCGCCAGTTGCGCGCGCGGTTTGCGGTGTTCATCACCAGCGGCAACTACCCGCCGCTGACGCGGCAGCGGAGGCGGCTGGCGGGCATTCGCGCCGGGCGCGCAATCCGCATTGACGGCGGGGGGGCCGCGGGGGTGGGCTCGCTGGCAACTTTCATCGCCGTCCCCTCTCGACGCTTTCATCGGCCAAAGTTATAAAGACAGCGTCACCCACCTGGTCACCGGCTTCGCCGTGTTGGGCGTGTTGATTGTCACCGTGATGCGGGTGACTGAATGCCCGGGGCGGGGTGTGATACGATGCGGCCAATGAACGCATCCGCCACCGCCCGCGACAAATTCCGCGCTCTGCTGCGCGAGTTGTTTCAGTTTGAGCACGGCGCCGGGCTGGATTTCGGCATTTACCGGATTATGAATCACAAGCGCGCGGTGATTGCGAAATTCATCGACCATGACTTGGCGGATGAAATCGACCAAAGCGTCCGCGCCTCGGTGCGCGGGGTGCGCGCCGAGCGGCTGGCGATGCTGGAGGGCCGCACCGATAAAATCAAAGAATCTTTCGGCATTAAAGCGCTGGATGCCGACGGCATCCTGGACGAAAAATATCACGACACGCCGCTCGGCATGGACTACATCGACGCGCAGCGAGGCGCCGCCAACATCTTGAGCAAAAGCGAGATGGAAGGCGGCGCGTTCAGCCATCTCCACACTTTCTTCAGCCGCTACTATGACGCCGGCGATTTCGTCGCCAAGAAGCGTTACTCCCGCCGCGCGCGCTACGCGCTGCCCTACTACGACGGCGACGAGGTGCATCTGCACTGGGCGAACCGCGAATCGTATTACATCAAGACCGGCGAATACTTCTCGCACTACGCGTTCTCATGCGGCGATTACCGCGTGCGGTTTGAATTGCACGACGCCGATGTCGAGCATGACAACCGCAAGGGCGCGCGGCGGTTTTTCATTCCGCAAGATGCGATGACGCGGTGTGCCGATGGCGAGGTGGTCGTGCCGTTTGTGTTCCGCCCGCTGAACGGCGACGAGGGCAACGGCAATGGCGGCGGCAAGCAGGAGGAGATTCTCAAAGCCGCGCTGCCGGGCATCGAGAAAAACTTGAGCGCGCCGGCCCGCGCCGCGCTGCTCGCCGTCGCCGATGATGCCGGCGAGGTCACCGTGCTGGAGACGCACATGCGCCGATACGCCCGGCGCAACACCGCGGATTATTTCATCCACAAAGACTT